>JBOHQZ010001250.1:0-1996 GCA_050732275.1 bacterium | reverse complement strand
GTTCTCGACTTCGGGATAAGTTTGCACGAGGGCCGGCCCCATCGGCGGGCTGGTGGTCGCCATGTAACGCCCGTTCGGCCGGCTGACGGTTTCATCGTAATTCAGCCGGTAAATGCGATCTGCCGGTGCATGAAAATGATCATAGCTCGTGCAGCACGAACAAAAAGATGATGATCGCACAGGTCATTCCAATCGAAAGCCCGAGGATATTGATGGCGGCGTGGGTTTTCGTTTTTAAAATTTTCCGCAATGCGGTTTTGAAAAAAATTTTGAGCATGGTTGTCCTTTTATTGTTTTTGGTTTCTCAAGAGGGCAATTTTTTTCGACAAAAAGGCTTTAACCGCTAATGAGCGCGAATAGACGCGAATTTTTATTCGTGCGCATCAGCGGCCATTCGCGGTTGAAATTCATCTTTGGCTGCGGCTCATCAGTTTTGGAAGCCAACTCTTTATTTCTTGCATTTCCTCAACTTCACAAGCGATTGCCACAAGTTTCCAACCGTGCGATGGTTTGTCGAATATCATCAAACGTTGTACGCGGGTTGATCGTGCAGAATCGCAAAGCCGTCAGCCCTCTCAGCGTCGTGCTTGTAACAAATGCGAAGCCATCATTAAGTGACGCTGCCGCAATCGCGTGATTGAGGTGATTGAGTTCCGTGTCGGATAGACCTGGGCGAATATAGCGGAACACGATGACCCCGATTTGTGCGCAGGACAAGATTTCCCAACAAGAGGAGGCGCGCAGTGTCTTCTCCGCGTGTTCGCCCAAATCCACGCCATATTGCACGGCGCGGCGGAACGTTTCGACGCCAAAAACTTTCAATGACATCCAGAGCTTGAGCGCGCGAAACGTGCGGGTGAACTGCAACCCCTCGTCGCCAAAGTTAATTTCGTCGTGAGCGCCTTGCGTGTCTTGCAGATACTCGGCAGAATACTGAAATGCCTCGCGCAATAAATGCGGCTGGCGAATCAGCACGCAGCCAAGCTCGTAAGGCTGAAACCACCATTTATGCGGATCCAAAGTCAAAGAATCGACACGCTCAATGCCCGACAGAAGCTCGGGGCCGCGCGCGGTCAACGCGATTGCAGCGCCGTATGAACCATCCACATGCAACCAGAGATTCTCGCGGGCGCAAACACCGGCCAGTTTGGCCAAAGGGTCAATGGAGCCGGTATTCGTCGTACCTGCCGTTGCGACGACACAAAACGGGCGTTTGCCCTCGGTGCGATCGCGCGCGATAGCCTGTTCGAGCGCGGTTACATCTATTTCAAAGCGTGCGTTCGTCGGAATGATGCGCATTTGTTCAAACTGAAAACCGAGAATGCGAAACGCACGTCGTATCGATCCGTGCGTCTGATCGGAGCAATACAAAGTCGCGCCCTCGACGCGATCTTGCAGCTTGGCGTGACGAGCAACGGCTAACGCCGTCAAGTTCGCCACGGATCCGCCGGTCACACAATGCCCACCCGTGCCCTCCGGCATGCCGACGAGCTGTCGCAGCCATTCGATGACAACAAGCTCGATCATCGCGGGACCTGCGGCTTCCAGCCAGGAGCCGGCGTAAGCCGTCATCGCAGCCGACAGCGCGTCGGCCAACACACTTACGAAGTTGTTCGGTGTCGAGACAAAGGCGAAGAATCTGGGGTGGTTTGTGGGAATGACGTTCGGCCAGACCTCGCGGTCGAGTTGCGCGAGAACGTCGTCTATTGGGATGCCACGCTCAGGAAGCGGCTCGCGGAGTTTGCGCTCAAGCTCCGCTCTGGTTGGGGGGTGTTGTATCTGTAAAGCCGGCATCGCGAGATGTCGCTCGATCAATTTTTCGACGAGCGCGTATCCGAGGCGACGCATCTCTTCGACCGGCAGATCAAGAAGCGACAAAGAGTCAATGCGATTGTCCATTCGAACGCGAGAGAAGATTTCGGCATTATCAACAATGCAAAATTCAGTTATAATATTGACCGAAATCTTGTCGCTATCGTTCAAGCTGGTTCGTAGT
>JBOHQZ010001249.1:0-2011 GCA_050732275.1 bacterium | reverse complement strand
GGTGCCGAATATTTCTTTTAATGGCTCCAAGATTTCTGAGGCGGCAACTATGCCCATTGTCTCAACCTTGTCACGCCGAAAGTATTGGCCGGACCATTTTTCGACTTTGCCGTTGCTGTGGATGATGTACCCACCTGCCATGCCGGTGAAGCCCCCGCCGCTGCCGAAAATCACGGTGAAATCTTTTGCGCCGGGAGGTTGATGGCGCGATTTTGAGGTGCAGGTCGTGAGGATAGATAACAAAAGCGTCAAGGATAAAGTGAGACCATCCTGGTAAATTCTCATGCCAACAACTCCTCGGATGCTTTGAATATGAAAAACTTTCAGATTTGCCGCAACATTAACTTCCGCCCTTTGCCCATCGCGAGAATTTTTCAACCAAACGACGCGAAGTGGCAGTGCCTTGCAGGCAACGCAAACTTGTCAATGTAAAAAAGAAAAAAACAAAATGCCACAGCTTTTTCTCTGGCCCGAAACGCTTTTCACAAAGGATTCCCCCAAAATATCTTTTTATCATTTCTGCCTTTACAACCTCGGGTCCACCGGCTCGCTCTCCAGCGCCAGCACGCCGAAGACGCATTCGTGTACACGACGCAGAGATTCTTTTCTCACAAAACGCTCCAGGCTTTCGACGCCGAGACTGAATTCGCGCAGCGCCAGTGAACGTTTTTTGCCGAGCCCGCGCTGGCGCAAGCGAGTGAGATTTTCTTCGCGTAGATATTCCGGACCGTAAATGATGCGCATGTAATCGCGGCCGCGACACTTGAGCGCCGGTTGCGCCAAGCCGTTTTTGTCGCGCACTATAAATGAAAATGGTTTAACCACCATGCCTTCGGCGCCGGCTTCGGTCAATTCTTTCCACCAGCCCGTTGCCGCTTGCATGGCTTTCTCATCCAGCACGTCGACCATTTGAAATTTCGTGCGCCGAAAGAGTCCATCCGCATCCGACAGCGTCGCCAGCGTTTCGAGATGCCAAAGATGGTCGCGATCAAAATAAGTTTTGCCTTCGGTGGCGAGTAGATGAAACGGCGCAAGCGAAATTTTGTCAATGTCGGCAACCTCCCAAAGATAGCCGGCAATGGTTTGCTGATAACGCGCGATCGCCGCCAGCGACGAGCCGGTTTGCGCTCGCAACGCCGTCAAGTCCAATGCTTCGGATTTTAATCCTCGCGCAATTCCCTGTTCGAGGGCAGATTGCACCGCCGTTAATGCTGCTAGGCCAGCCTCGGCAGTTGGCAAATATTGTTCGACGAGCAAGCCCTGTGCTTTCAAATTCCACGGCAGGATTTCGCAGTCGAGCGCCAGCCAGTCGGTTTGCCATTTTTCCCAAACTCCGGCTTTCGAAAGCGAATCCACCAATCGCATCAAAATTTGCTGCTCAAAATGCTCCGGCTCAAAAAAAGGCCGACCGGTGCGGGTATAACAAACGCCGAGCCGCTTCAATCCGAACCGTTTTTCTCCGACAATTTCATCGCGGCAGAGAATGAGAATGCCGCGCGAGCCCATGTGCTTCTCTTCGCAAACCACGCGTGGGACGCCGGCGTGACGATAGTATCCGAAACTTTCGGTGGGATATTCGAGATAGTCCGGCTCCTTCGCCGTCTCGCACGGCGCCATGGTTGGTGGTAAATAGATAAGCCAACGCGGGTCGATGGCAAAGCGCGACATCACTTCCAACGCAGCGGTCGCATGCTCGGCATGAATCGTCAGCCGCCCCATCAAGCTTGTTTCAATCGCGCGTTTGCCAATGACATCGTCGAGATCGAGCAGCCCCGCTGCTTCTACTTCCGGTGATTTTGCTTTTACCGATTCTGTAAGAAACGGCTTCGCTGGTTGATAATACGTTTGCAACGCCGGAACGCTAACAATCTCCCGTTCCGGATGGCGCAGCGCCGAAAGCTTGCCGCCAAACACGCAACCTTGATCGATATTGATGGTGTTGCCGATAAATTCCGCCTCGGGCGTCGGCGTGTGGCCGTAAACCACCAAAGCTTTGCCGTGATAGTCCGCG
>JBOHQZ010001248.1:0-2013 GCA_050732275.1 bacterium | reverse complement strand
GCTGGTGGCCTCGCAAGCGGAGGCCGCGAGCACGTACACGGTTGGAAGTATCTTTTTGCAATTATTTTTTGACATCCTCGATCCGAACAACGACGCCGACCGGCTGCTCGATGGCCCGACCAACGACGTCTGGATTAATCCGTGGTTGGAGCATCTGCGGAACGCCGGCGTCGAATATCATCTCAACGCGCGGGTTGTCGCAATCAACTGTGACGATGAAAAGGTCGTCAGTGCGACCATCGAAAAAGACGGCCAAACCTTCAACGCCAGCGGCAATTATTACATTGGCGCACTGCCTGTGGAAGTGATGGCGGCGCTCATTTCCGAGCCAATGATCAAGATCGATCGCACGCTCGCAGATGTTCGAGGACTCGGCACAAAAGTGGAATGGATGAATGGTCTGCAAATTTATTTGAAGCGCGACATCGAGATCGTGCACGGACATCTGAATTACGTTGATTCCCCGTGGGCGTTGACGAGCATATCGCAGCGCCAGTTTTGGTCCGAGGAATTTGATCTCGCGCAATACGGCGACGGCACGGTGCGGGGAATCATTTCCGTGGATATTTCCGATTGGGACACCAAAGGCCTGAACGGCTTGACGGCAAAGGAATGCACCAAACAGCAAATCTTTGCAGAAATCTGGAATCAGCTTAAAAGAAGCCTCAACGTCGATGGCGCGGAGATTCTTCGAGATGAAGACGTTCATTCCTATCATCTCGATCCGGACATTGTTTTTGAAAATGGCCCGAACGATCCGAATCCCGAGAAAAAACGCAATACCGAGCCGCTGCTGGTCAATCTCGTCAACACCTGGGGCATGCGGCCGGAAGCTTATACGCGGATACCGAATTTGTTTCTGGCCTCGGATTACGTGCGCACGAACACCGACCTGGCCACGATGGAGGCGGCGAACGAAGCCGCGCGCCGCGCCGTCAACAGCATCATCGACCTTTCCGGAATGAAAGCCGCGCTCTGTAAAATCTGGCCGCTGCACGAGCCGGAGCTTTTCGCCTTTTGGCGCGAGCGAGACCGCCGGCGTTTCGCCAAGGGCCTGCCGTGGCGAGTAGGGTTCTTGCTCATCGAATGGTCATCGCCCAGTTTTTGGTTTCATCTGCTCAGACATCTCTACATCCGGCTGCGCACCAAAATGCGTAAGTGGCGGTTGGGGCGATAACAAAATTCGTATTTGGGGAGCAGAACTTTAAAGGAGTCTGATCCATGTTATCAGCATACATTCGTTCGGCCAGGCATCGAGCCACCTACGAGATTTTATTGGATGGCACTTACTATGGCGAGATTCCTGGCAAAAACTCGGTTTATTCAAATGTGACAAGAAATTTAAATAGTTTACTGTGCTGTAACACACCAAAACTTGCTCTTGACTTTTATAGACCCATGCCATATATTTATCCCCGGTATCTGACGCAGGAGTGAGTCACATCAACGCACTGCATCTTGAGAACGTCACTCAAAAATTTTCAATGGTGAGAGAACGAAGCTCCTGCCGGACATGCAGGAGCTTTTGTTTTTTCTCCTGGCGCAAAATCAAAAAGCCGGGAAAGGAGGTGACGATGTTGCGGAAGGCACGATGAGCGCCGGAGAGGTTAATAGGCAATTGCATTTCACCAAAGCAGGTTAGGAGGTTTACTATGAAGGAGCTTTGCAAAATCCTACGCACATTTAGGGTGTTGGCTATCGTTACAGTGTTTGTCCTGCCAGTCATTGCCGGCGCCCAGAGTGAGATTCCCCTCACCACCAAATCCGCCGAGGCTCGAAAATTTTTTCTGGAGGCGCGGCATCAGTTCGAGAATATTCGCTTTGATGAAGCCAGAGACCTTTGCGCAAAGGCCATCGCGAAAGATCCGAACTTTGCCCTGGCGCATTTGTTCAGATCTTTTACCGGCACTTCGGCCATGGATTTCCAAAAGCATTTGAAAAATGCCGTGGCTTTGGCGCCAAAAGCCTCCGCAGGTGAGCGGCTAATGATCGAGGCCGTACAGGCGAGCACGG
>JBOHQZ010001247.1:0-2014 GCA_050732275.1 bacterium | reverse complement strand
TCCTTAATGGATTAAAATGATGGCAAAATTTTTTGTTTAGTAGTCCTGCCCCCTTGTGGGACGTTGCTGCAACCGTGAAGTCATTGGCTTTGACAGCGGCCCACGAGGGGCCGGGACTACTTGTTAAATCGCTTCGTCATTCGGCCCGTTCAATCCGATGACTTCATACAGGACGTATTCGCCGCTTTTGCCCCGCAGCGTGACGTGAATACAACAACGGTTGACGCGAACGTGATCCCGCACCTGATGGTAAGTGTCTTCGGAGATGAGAAACTTGGTGCCCATTTCTTTGTTCGCTGTCTCGATGCGGCTGGCAAAGTTCACTGCATCGCCGATCGCTGCTATCTTTTTCATATTGGCGACGCCAATGGTTCCCACGACCACTTCACCATAATGCACCCCGATGCGGATCTGAAAACTTTTTTTGTACATGAGTTCCAGATACGGGTTGAGCTTCTCCACGGCGTCGAGCATTTCAATCCCGGCCTTGACTGCGCGTATTGCGGCTTCGGTTGAATCCTCGACACCGAATAGCGCCACGATGCCATCGCCGACGTAATCACTAATATAACCGTCATGGCGACTGATCACCTGACCCATCAGATGAAAGTAGCGGCTCAAGACGTGAATGACATCATACGGCGGCAGGGCTTCGCAAAACGAAGTGTACCCGCTAATGTCTGCAAATAAAATGGCAATCAGCTTTTCTTCACCTACCGGGCTGGGCATCGCGCCGGCCTTGATTTGACTCGTCAATTCCACATCTACTTCATCCAGCACCGGCCGTCGTAGTTTGACGTTGCCGGTGAGTTTGGTCTGGCAAGCCAGGCGAATCTCCGGCCCGAAATGCAATCGCTCGGCGAGTTTTTTCTCTTTCGCATTGCGCGGGTTACAATGCTCCAAGCCTGCCAAAATCAGGACGCGGCAGGTGGAGCATCGCGCCTTTCCGCCACAGGCATGCGCATGTGGAATTCCAGCGCGCAACGAGGTCTGGAGAATGGTTTCGGCCTCGGCCGTTTCTACTTCTCGCTCATCGGGAAGATAATAGAGGCGTGACATGGCGAAGGCCTTTCATCTTTGCAACCCACAAGCGGTAAAGAATTCGGCGCGCAGCTCGGGATTTTTCTCGTATTCGCCGCGCCAGAATGTCGTGCGGGTGAGTGGCGAGCTTTCTTGAACTCCCCGCATTTCCGTACAGAGGTGATTCGCTTCCAAATACACCGCCACACCGTGCGGTTGTAGCATGGCCTGCAGGGCGTCCGCAATCTGCTGCCCGATCCGTTCTTGCACCGCAAAACGCTTTGCAAACAGACGCACGAGTCGCGTGAGCTTGGAAATGCCGATGATGCGCTCGTTGGCGATGTATCCCAAATAGGCCTGCCCGTAAAACGGCAGCGCGTGGTGCTCGCAGAGAGCAAAAAACCGGATCGGCCCCTCGATCACCTGGCTGATGCGGCAGTCCGATCCGCCGCGGCATTCGGTTTCAAAAGCCTTGAGCAATTTGGGGTCGCCATCATAGCCGGCGGTGATGTCAAACAAGGCGCGAATAAAACGCTGCGGCGTTTCCTTGGTGGCCGGCGTGTTCAGATCCAATCCAAACGCCGTGAAGATTTCGGCCATGTGGTTTTCAAACTTCCGCATCTCCTCATTTGAAACGTGACGACGTTGCAGTTTCATGGTCGTGCGAAAATCTCGATCCTCAGAATCTTGATAAAGGGACATTATTTCTCCTGTTTGATAGTTTCTTTAAAGTGAAATTTTTCTCGCAGACAACGCGCCGCGCGGTGCAGGAAAAAGCAAAAAATTTAGGTCACGGAAAAGAACTCTCACGGAAAATTTTCTGAAAATTGATTCCGTGAGCTGTTCCACTTCCGTGAGCAATTCATTTTTTAATGCTTTACCGGCAACCGCCCTTTGAGATCTTCGGGACGGAAGGGGCCGGGTTCGGCAATCAGACGCCGGGCCGCATCCACTTGTCCCCAGACGTTCCACAGCAGCACGCCCCGCACTCGAC
>JBOHQZ010001246.1:0-2014 GCA_050732275.1 bacterium | reverse complement strand
AGCTTAACGCGGAAATCGACGGCACCCTTGATTTTACCCAAGAGGGAGCGGAAAAATTTTCCATCTTTGGCGCGCTCAATATCATCCGCGGCAATTACGAGCTGTTCGGCAAAAGGTTCGACATTTCGAGCGGACAAATCATTTTTCAGGGTGATCCGTATTCGCCGCAGTTCGAGCTTGCCGCCAAACACACTTTTCGCGCGCCCGGCAGTGACCGCGAGAAGAAAAGCATCGAAGTGAAAATCAGTGGCTCGCTGGCGAATCCGCAAATCCAGTTCCTGCGCGACGGCGAGCCGCTCGACGAAAAAAACGCGCTCGCCAACTTGGTTTTCGGCGTCGATTTCGATCAGCTTTTCTACAGCCAGAGCCAGGAACTAGAAACGGAGCTGGGAAAATCATCGTATACTGCGGCCAAGGGTTTGATTTCCGGCCTGGTCTCGCAAGAGCTGGCAAAATCTCTCGGCCGCAGCTTGAATCTCGACGTCATCGAATTTCAAGGCGCGGGCGGCGATTTCTCGCAAACCTCGGTACTGGTCGGCAAATATATCACCAACGACCTCTTCGTCAGTTTCGAGCAAGAGCCGGAGGGCCGCGTCGTCTCGCTGGAGCTGGAATTGTTTAAATTTCTGTTTCTCCAGGCGGCGCACGGCGGCGAAGAGAACCGCAAAACCGGCTTCGACTTTATTTGGAAGTTGGATTGGTAACGTAGCGCAGACTGCCAGTCTGGATGGGATTTGAATGGTGAAATTTTTATTACGGCTCTTGCCGATGTGCAAGCTTGGCGTTCTGCTGCTTGGCTGCGGCGCTTCTTACCAAGTAATCGACGTCATCGAACTGCCGCCGCCGCTGCAGGTGGAGGCCGAACGCCGCGGTGATCAAATCACGATCCGCTGGCAGGCCGGTGCCGAGCGCCGACACGTGCAGTTCTCCGGGTACAAGTTATTCGTGGCGACCCGCAGCCTCGCCACCACGCCGGTGCCGGAGCTGCCCCCGCCGTTTTGGTTGCCGGATACGGCTACGACTTTTTCATTTGCCGTCAAAGATACAGCGAAGTTGTTCATTCATATTCGCAGTTATGCCGGAAAACAGAAACTCAGCCTGCCCTCGCTGCCGGAAGTGATCGTACCGGGAAAGTCATGACCGCATGCAAGGCGGCCTGAATATCATGGCGCAATTTTTTAATACCGAAAAAGAGGCGAATAGCAATCATTAACCCGCAACCAGCTTATGTTCATCGACTACGCTAAAATTTTCGTCGAAGCCGGCCGCGGCGGCAGCGGCTGCATGAGCTTTCGCCGTGAGAAATTTGTCCCCAAAGGCGGCCCGGACGGCGGTGATGGCGGCAAGGGCGGCGATGTGATCATGCAGGTCAATGCCGGCATGCGCACGCTGCAGGATTTTCAGATGCGCAAGCACTTTCGCGCCGAGCGCGGCGAACACGGCAAAGGCGCCAACAAAACCGGCCATGCTGGCAAAGAAGTCCTGATTAACGTGCCGCCCGGCACCGTCATTAAAGACGCCGAAACCGGCGCCGAGCTGGCGGATTTGGTCAGTGCGAACGAGCGCGTGATCATTGCCAAAGGGGGACGCGGCGGACGTGGCAACGCACGCTTCGTGACTTCCACGCATCAAGCGCCACGCGAGTGGGAAGTCGGCGAGCTGGGCGAAAGCCGTTGGCTGATTCTCGAATTGAAATTGCTCGCGGATGTCGGACTCGTCGGCCTGCCCAACGCCGGAAAATCCACTTTGCTCGCGCGCATCAGCGCCGCACGGCCGAAAATCGCGGATTATCCTTTCACCACGCTCACGCCGAATCTTGGCGTCGTTCAGTACAAGGAAGAGAACAGCTTCGTCGTCGCCGACATTCCTGGCTTGATCGAAGGCGCTCATGAAGGCCGCGGACTTGGCATCGAATTCCTGCGCCACATCGAGCGCACTTCGGTTTTGGTCGTGCTAATTGATGCGACCTCGGACAACATGGCTTCGGACTATCAGACTTTAATCACCGAGATGG
>JBOHQZ010001245.1:0-2015 GCA_050732275.1 bacterium | reverse complement strand
CGCGATCGTCACCTCTTTGCTGGCCGGAGCCTGGTTCAAATTCGTTTTATCGAAAGGCCATGAATTGGCGCGAACCTAGTTATAGAAAAACTTTGGGCAAAACGATAAAAGCAAAGAAATTCGGCTCACGGAAATGGAACCGCTCACGGAAAAAATTCCGTGAGAGTTCTATTCCGTGAGCGATAATCTTTTTGGTCCCGGCTCTGGCCTGCCTGGAGCATTGGCAGGGTTGACTCGTCCGGGTTATGAACCCATCGCGTAAAAAACCGGCCGCTTTTCGGAAATCTCCTTCCACAGCATCTCCTGAACGATGTCGCGCATGATCCATTCAGGCAATTTTTCTTTATCGGCCAGCGCCGCTTGAATCGCCTTGTCGCTCATCGCCATCGTTTTCGCCGATTTGGACTCAAAATATTTTTGCGTGTCGGGATTGTATTCGATCGCATCGAAACAGATGGGCGTGATGCCGAGATTGCCGAGGGTTTTTAATAACTCGCGCGTTTGCGAGTTCTCATAAAAACCGTCGAGGTGCCCATTGTCGTGCTCGACGATGAAATGGCTGCAACCCAAGTTTTTGAAACAAAGCGCGGCAAAGACCGTCTCGCGCGGCCCGCAGAAACGCGGATAAGCAAAAGAAGCGCTGAGCAAAGTTTTGCCGGCCGGATAAACGCCGTGATTGAGCAGAAGCTGATACGCTTTGAAAATAGGCTCGGGCAGAAAATCGCCGGATTGCTGCGATCCGATCATCGGGCTGATGTACAAACCGTCGGCATGCGCGGCTTCGAGCGCGCGCAACTGCGCATATTCTTGCAAGCGATTCGGCACGCTGGCGGTCTGGAAGCCGACAACACGGCTCCAGCCTTTCTGGGCGAAAATCATCCGGGTCTGGCGCGGGCTTAATTCATATCGTTCATACGGCGAAACCAATTTATCCACCAGCGTTACTTCACCGGCAACGAATAGATTGCCGTTTGCCGCTAACCTGGCCACGCCGGGATGTTTTTTTGAAGTGGTGCCGAACCACTTCTCTGCGACCTCGCTAAAATCAAAAGCATAAATCTCGCTGACGTTCATGGTTGCGTGGATCTTGCCGTTCGCGTCGGTTAAGGCAATGCGATCGCCGGCGGAGATGTTCGTTAAGGCGTTTTGTTCCACTTGCAAAACGATCGGCATGGTCCACACTTGGCCACCGGGCAGGCGATGATGATCGAGCACGCCGGCGAGCTCTTTGGAGCTCATGAAACCCGTCAGCGGTGAGTACGTGCCGTTGGCAATTTGCACGCAATCCATCAAATCAGTGTCTTGCACCTGCAAGGTTCGCAAATTTTGCAGGACGGGATGCTCAACCGCGCGCGTTTCGCGATTGATGAGAAAGCCGCCGTGCGGCTCGACCAGCGTGGAGATTGGCGCGGAGGTGTAATGAAATTGCTTCCAGCTTTGTTTATTCTCATACTCGCGCATGACTTTTCTCACCATCAGCGCGGCTGAGACCGGGAACGCGCCAATGGCGGTTTCGGCGGCCAGCACCAATCCGTCGGCGCCGTCCATCAGCGTGTTGAACACGTCGTTGACTTCGGCGCGCGTCGGATTCGGCGATGTCACCATCGATTCGAGCAGATTGGTCGCGACGTAAATTTTCCTGCCGGCGACTTTGGCGTGGCGGATAATGTCTTTCTGCATTGCCGGAATTTTTTCGATGTTGACTTGTCTGGATAAATCACCGCGGTCGATGAGCAACGCGTCTGATTTCTCGGTGATTTCCGGCAGATTGTGCAAGCCGTTCAAGCATTCGATCTTCGAAGTAATCATCGTGTCGCGGCCAACGAGCGCGCGCACTTCGTCAACATCTGCAGCGCGATTGGCAAAGGAAAGCGCGACGTGGCGCACGCCCATTTTGTTGCCGACCGCCAACGCCTTGCGGTCTTTCTCGGTCATGGCGGGCATGACGAGATCGCGCTCGAGCACGGTCACCGCTTTGTTTTGGCCGATCTCGCCGCCGTTCAATACCCAGAGAG
>JBOHQZ010001244.1:0-2016 GCA_050732275.1 bacterium | reverse complement strand
CGCCGCAATCGGGTTCATCTTCGCCGCTTTGCGGGCCGGATAAAGCCCGAACACGATTCCCACCAGCGCCGAGATGCTGAAGGAAACCACCACACTATAAAAGGAAATGACCGTATCCCATCCGGCAAACAGGTTGATGCCTTTTGCCATGGCCGCGCCCATAAAAACTCCGATGAAACCGCCGGTGGCGCTGATCAAAACCGTCTCATTGAGAAATTGCCCCATGATGTGCCGCTCGGTGGCGCCCAAGGCCCGCCGCGTGCCGATTTCTTTGGTGCGCTCGGTGACGCTGGCCAGCATGATATTCATGATGCCGATGCCGCCGACCAACAGCGAGATCGCGGCGATCGAGCCCATAACGATATTGAACACCCGCTGCGTTTTCTGGCTTTGGGCGAGAAGCTCGGACGGAATCACGATCTCGTAGTCATTCACGCCGTTATGGGTGCGGTGGAGCAGGCGTTTGACGGTTTCGGAGATGGGTACGACCAGATTTTCGTCGGCCACCTGGATCGCAATTTCCTCGACAAAGTTGGGACGGTCTTCATCAGTAAAACGCTTCAACGCCGCGGTGATGGGAATGTAAATGTCTTTGTTGATATTGCGCAACTTGATGACCGAGGCCTTGCCCTCTTTGATGGTTTTGGCCTCCATCACCCCTACCACGGTAAACCAGGTGTTTCCGATTTTGATCCGGCGCCCAATGGGATTGCGATAACCAAAAAGCTCGCTGCGGACCTCGGCGCCAATCACACAGATCCGCTTCGCTTCTTGAACATCCATCGGGCTGATGAAACGGCCATCGTCCGGATGAAAATTGGTTACCCACTCGTAAGCCTCGTTCGTTCCGATCACCCGGCCGGCGGATTCTTTATTGCCCAACATCACTCCCGCTTCGACGAACCGCAGCGGCGCCACGCCTTTGACATTGGACAAATTGGCGCGGATCAAGCGGCCGTCGCGATAAGTCAAGCCCTCGGAGGACTTTTTCTCCGCGTCCTCCGCCTGCTCGCCCGCGAGTTTCAAGTAATTGACGCGAATGTTGTTGGTTCCCAATAGCTTAATTTGCTCAATGGCCTCACGCTTGGCGCCTTCACCAATGGAAAGCATTGAAACGACCGCCGCCACGCCAAAAATGACGCCGAGCGTGGTCAGCAGGGAACGCAGTTTATGGACCAAAATGCTTTTGATCCCGGTACGCAAGCTTTCAGAGTATTGCATGATATTAAACCTAATGATATGATGGTGAGATTGTTGTTTTAAAAATTATTTCGCCTTTTGAAAATTTTTCCGATCACGGCACGAATAAAATTTTTTAAAAACTTGAGAATTCCACGTTTCCTTAAAATAAAAGTGCGCCAGATTCCGTATGCCATCGACGTTGAACACGCCGAAAAGCGCGCCGTCATTCGCTCCCTGAGCGGATGTATAAATGCTTGCCCACCAATTTCCCGACAACTTTTGACCACGAATCGACTCGCCCCCTAAGCCGGAGACGAAAACAAAAGTTTTGCCTTTGGTGATGGACAAGGTATCGGCGCGGCTGGCGACGATTTGCTGCTGCACATTGCTCAACAGATGGGTTCGGCTATATGAGTGCTCGTGCGCGGTCGCGATAATCGCTCCGCCTTCGCAAGAAGCTTCATAAACTTCCCATCCCGCTTCATCGGATTTTTCGCCAACCTGCATGAGCCGCATATTTTTATGCCAGGCCGATATGCTCCAAATCGAATGGTCCGCGGCCAGCCGGTCGCGAATATAAACATCATGGCCTGAGCCCATAATGTCTGGGCCGGTTAGGACAAAAAAGATGCCCTTGTATCGCAGCGTAGATTGTACGCCTAAATCGCCCTCCCAGGTTATGCCCAATCGATTTAACCGGTCTTGCAAGTACTTTTGATAGCCGTCAGCGCCTCGCCATGCGCTTTCGTCGTGATTTCCGATGCAGGCAAAATAAGGGAAGTTGGCGCCGAGAACGTCGTCGATCTGTGCGTCCCATGCCGCGGGGTCATCGTT
>JBOHQZ010001243.1:0-2016 GCA_050732275.1 bacterium | reverse complement strand
CGCTTGCGCCTTCAGCGCCTCCAATGGAAAACCTTGATGCATTTCCGACGGCACCACACCGGCGACGTAATCTTCGATCGGCAGAACATTCACCGCCGTCAGCTTGCCGAAACGATCGATGAAAAACTCGACACGGCCACGATAAACCCGGTTCTCGCTGCCCTCCCAATGGAATCCGGCGCCAACCGCTACGTCCGATAATCCAATACGATCCGCAATCACTTGAAAGCCGTTGGGGAGCTGGTAGGTTTTGCCACTATCCAGATTTTCCAGCTCCAAAGTTCCTCGCGCCGGACTTTTGACCGCTTCCCAAAGCTCGGTTTGAATTTTTTCAGCCAGCACTTTTTGTTTGGCGAGAGCAGCCTCGCGTGTGGCAAATTTCTCGCGCAGCATGACTTTATAAATATTCGTCGCGTTCTGCGCCACCCACAAGCGGTCATAATCCGGACGCTCTTCGATCATTTTGGGCAAAACCCCGGCATCCGTCACCCTGTCCATCATCGCCTTGGCTTCATCCTTGTTTCTGGTCGAGATCACAAGCAGGCGATATTCGATCCGGGCCGGCTCGATTCGTTTGATGACAACTTGCCAGCTTTGCCCCTGCACATCGCGTGCAATAAGGCGGCCTTTCGGGTGAGCAAGTGAAAGCTTGTCCGGCGTTTGAAAACGGATGGTTGCCAGGTTCTGCATCAAGCCGATCCGTACAATCGGGTCGCTTCCCATGTTGGGAGGGGGCGGGCCAAGGCACGCCGACAACAACGTTATAAGAACAAGTAGGCTTGGGAAAATGAACCGTTTATTCATCAGTCTCCCGACAATAATATATTTGCAGAAATAAAAAACTTTAGGTCACGGAATGGAAATCTCCCGGAAATAAAAGCGTAAAACTCATTTCCGTGAGCTGTTCCACTTCCGTGAGCGATTATTTTTTGGATCACAGCCACTCAAAAGCTCTTTGGAGCTTGTCATCGTTGGGGCATTTATTCAAGGCTCAAAATGTATTCTTCACGACTTTACCATCTTTCATCACGAACTTCACGCGCTGCAGCTCGGTGATGTCCACCAAAGGATTCCCGCTCACGGCAATGATGTCCGCGAGTTTACCAGGCTCGATGCTGCCAATCCGATTCTGCCAACCAAGTAGATCCGCCGCGACGACCGTGGCGGATTTCAGCGCACCCAGCGGTGCCATGCCGTAACGCACCATCACTTCCAGCTCTCGGGCGTTAGTGCCATGCGCGCCGGTTAAATCGCTGCCGAACGCAATTTTGAGTCCGGGAATTTTGAGCGCGCGTTGAAACGTGGCTTTGTGGCGCTGCGTCGTGCCTTCGGTCATCTTCCGCGCCGCCGGTGTGGCGTTGGGATTTTCCAAACCGCGCAGATACGCGATCATCGTCGGCACCCAGTAGCAGCCTTTTTGCACCATCAGGCGGAATGTCTCTTCGTCGAGATATAAGCCGTGCTCGATGGAGGCGCAGCCGGCATTGATGGCCGTTTGCGCGGCAACACTCGTGTAAGCGTGCGCGGCGACTTTGATGCCGACTTTCGCCGCCTCTTCAACAATAGCTTTCGTCTCTTCCAACGTGAAAGTTGGAAAACCGGTGAGCGAGTCGCCGACCAGGCTGCGGCCGCGGCGATGGTCGATGTAAATTTTGATGACGTCCGCGCCGTATTTGATTTGCTCGCGCGCCGCCAAACGAACGCCTTCGACGCCGTCCGCGATTTGCGCGCCGTAAATCATCGGCACCTCCGGCGAGAAGCCATAAGGCGAGTAACCGCCGGTAATGCCCAGCGAACGTGTTGAGGCTTGCATGCGCGGTCCTGGCACCACGCCGTTGTTGATGGCGTCGCGCAAAGCCACATCGGCATACATCGCGCCCTCGGTTTCGAGATCGCGAATGGTAGTAACGCCGGCTTCCAGCGTTTGGCGCGCGTTGACGGAAGCATAAATGGCGCGATAGGCGATTTGCTCTTTCAGCAATTGATCATTATAATCGCCGTCGTGCAAAAGCATGT
>JBOHQZ010001242.1:0-2017 GCA_050732275.1 bacterium | reverse complement strand
TTTACGCGCAAACCGAATTTACCACCCAGTGGCGGAATGTGTTGTTCAATCAGCATCGCGATCTTTTAGGCGGCGCCGGTGTCGCGACCAATTATGAAAATTCCCAGCGCCTCTATCGCGAAGCCATTGAAACCGCCAAAGCCGCGCTCGACAAATCCATGACCCGCATCGAGACGGCCATCAACAGCCAGTCCAAAGACAAAGACGAGGTGCCGGTCGTTGTTTACAATGCTTTGAACTGGCCGCGCACGGATGCGGTTGAAGTTGAAGTGACCGTGCCGTATAAACAGCAAACAGCAAAAATCAAAGAGCAAAAAGCAAAGGCCAAACTGCAAAAAGGCAAAAAGAAAAAGGAGGCCGCTGAGCTCGAAATTAAGCTGACGCCGTATTTTCGTGACGCCGGCGGCAAAAAATTGCTCGTCCAAATTCAACAGCAGGATTCGACCGCGCAAGGCATGCATTATCGTCTGCTCTTTTTGCCGGAAGAAATACCGGCGTTTGGCTACAAAGTTTATTGGCTGGAATGGAGCACCGAAGAACCGAATCTCAGCGTACGCGCGCGTGTGGATATCGATAGCCTCACGTTGAGCAACAATTATTACAGCGTCCAAATCGATCCGGTGCGCGGCGGACTGGCGCATTTGGTGGATAGCCAGCAAAATCGTGAATGGATCGCGGACAAATCCAGCGGCCTGAAAATTTTGGGTGAGAAAGGCGGCGACAAGTCGGCACTGAACATCGCTTACGACGGCACGTGGGATTGGTTGAAATTGGCGGAGCCGCCGATCGTACTCGAGACCGGCCCGCTGCGGGCGCGTTTGCTGACCAAGTATGAGTATGGCAATTCTCACCTCGAGCAAGAATATTTGATTTACGCCACTTTGCCGCGCGTGGAGATGCGTTATCGTATGAATTGGCACGAACGCAATAAAACGCTGAAAGCCGTTTATCCCTTTCAGCTCTTCGATGGCCGCGCTACCTCCGAAATTCCGTTCGCGGCGATGGAGCGCCCTAGCAATGGCGAAGAAATGCTCACGCAAAAATGGCTCGACCTCTCGAACGAGCAGTTTGGCGTGACGGTAGTCAATGATTCCAAATACGGCGTCGATGTGCAAGACGGTGTGGTGCGGGTGACCGCGTTGCGCGCGCCGGATTCTCCCGATCCCAAAGCCGATGAAGGCGAGCATCATTTCGCTTTGGCGATCATGCCTCACAATGGCGATTGGCGGAGCAGCGGCGCGGTGCAAAACGGCCATGCGTTCAACCTGCCGCTCGTCGCCCGCGTGATCCAACAGCAAACCGGTAATTTGCCTGCGCTATACAGTTTCTTCAGCGTCGAGCCGGCGCGAGTGATGGTCTCCGCACTGAAAAAATCTGAAGACGGTGAGGCCTGGGTTCTGCGCATTTACGAAAGCACCGGCAAACCGGCCACTGCCACGATTTCCCTCCCGTTTGCGGCAAAAACGGTGAGTGAAGTGAATTTGATCGAGTGGGAAGAAAAACCGCTCGCGCTTTCCGGACAAAAGCTGGTGGTGAATTTGGGCGCATGGGAGGTGAAGACGGTGAAGATCAGCCAGTGACAAAATGGAGTGATGGAGTTTTGGATTGCTGGCTGGATTATTGGAATGTTGGGTTAATGGAGTATTGAGATTTATATTTCAGTATTAATCCAACAATCTATTGCTCCAACACTCCGAGGGAGTCAACTTGCTCGACTCGGCCCAAAATCTGCTCTTCCTCCGCCGCATCTGCAAGCGCTACCCCGGCGTGGTGGCGTTGCAGGAAGTAAATTTCGATCTGTGTGCCGGCGAGGTGCATTGTCTTGTCGGCGAGAATGGCGCGGGGAAATCGACGCTCATCAAAGTAATGGCTGGCGCCGAGCGGCCGGAGAGCGGCGAAATTTGGGTGAATGGCAAGCGGCGGCATTTTGCGAATCCGGCAGAGGCGATTGCGGCGGGGATTGGCGTCATTTACCAGGATTTCAATCTCGTGTCCGCGCTCTCGGTGGCAGAGAACA
>JBOHQZ010001241.1:0-2019 GCA_050732275.1 bacterium | reverse complement strand
CGGTAGCGCTGCTGACGAGTCGAAATATTGTTGAGTTAAAGAAAGCGCTCTGAAGCAGCATGCGTTCCCAGAAAATAAAATTCATCATCAACCCCAATGCCGGCTTCCGCCGCGACAAAAGATATCTCTATAATCTCATTCGCCGGCGCTGCAAAGGTCTGGATTTCAAAATCGCGCACACTCACGGTCCCGGCGACGCAACTCGCATGGCAAAAAAAGCAGCAGATGAAGGCTACGCGATAGTTGTGGCCGTCGGCGGCGATGGCACGGTCAACGAAACCGCCTCAGGGCTGGTGGGAACAGAAACCGCTCTCGCGGTTATTCCACGCGGCTCCGGCAACGGCTTGGCGCGCAGTTTGGACATTCCGTTGCAGGCGGCAAAAGCATTGGAAGTGATTTGCACCGGCAAAACCTATTGTATCGACGCTGGCCGCGCGGCGCACCGCTATTTCTTCGTCGTCGCCGGCGTCGGCTTTGACGCCAGCGTCGGCTCTAAATTCAATTCGGCAAGCTGGCGCGGCCCTCTTCCCTATTTTTATCTTGCCGCCCGCGAGTTTGCCAACTATCACCCGGAATCTTTGCGGCTTCGTCTCGAAGACGAAGTCATGGAGATCACGCCGTTTTTAGTGACCATCGCCAATACACAACAATATGGCAATGGCGCCGTCATTGCGCCACACGCCCGGCCCGACGACGGCATTCTCGACATCTGCGTGATCCGCCCGATGAGTTTTGCAGAATTTGTCATGAACGCGCCCAAGCTTTTCAACGGCAAAGCCGACACCATTCCATTGATTACCTACTACCGTTCCAAAGTTGCCGTCATCGAAAAAGCCGGCCCCGTGCTCTTTCACGTTGACGGCGAGGCGCAGACCGCCGAAGACCTGGTCGAAATTTCCGTATTGCCGCAAGCGCTCAAAGTCATCGTTCCTGCATCTTATGGCACACCATCCTGATCGCAATCGTCTCGCCCTGCTTATTTTTGTCAAACATCCTGAACCTGGCAAAGTTAAAACCCGCCTCGCCTCGGCTATCGGCGCCGAGCTGGCGGCGCAGCTTTATAGCGAATTCATTCGGGCCACTTTTTCGTTTGCGCAACAAATCGAAGCAGCGGCAAGATTTGTGACGTTTACGCCGGCAGAAAAAGAGCAGGCTTTGCGCGAACATTTCCCAGGACCGTTTCAGTGGTTCGCCCAAATCGATTCGGCGGATTTAGGCGCGCGCATTCAGCATGCCATTCGCCGCGTGCAGCAAGCCGGCTACTCACACGTTCTCACCATCGGCACTGATAGCCCGTCACTTCCCACAAAATATCTCGATCAAGCCGCGGCAGCCTTGGAAACCCACGATCTGGTTTTAGGCCCGGCAACGGACGGCGGATATTATTTGATCGGCTTGAAGAGCGCACCGCCCCCCGAGCTTTTCACTGGCATCGATTGGAGCACGGAACGCGTCTTGCATCAAACCTTACAGCGCGCCGAACAATTGCGGATGTCCGTGCATCTACTACCCTCTTGGTACGATGTTGACGACCTCATAACGTTACGGCGATTTTGCAATGAGAACAAGCTGCCGCCGGACTTATGGCAAAAACGTCAAGCCATTTTGTGGATTTTTAAAATAAAGGCGTTAGTGAAAACGTTGTAAAAGCATTTCATCCTATTTTCTCACCTGTGCAGATTTTGCACAAAAATTTTCCTTGCTTAACGCAAGTTTTGCACTCCCGCTTTGAAGTCCTCAGCCACCTTTTGTCCTCGCCCTTTGATTTTGCTTGACAAAGCCGTTTTAAAAAATCTCCTTTCCTCGGCATGATAGTTGTCAATAAGAAACAAGGAATTGGTGAATTAACAGCAACACCATCCTTGATTGCTCATCAGAATTTTAGCGGGAGGTGCGTCATGAAATACTTGTCATGCGTTATCGGTACTATCGCGGGAATGCTTCTCTTCACCAATCTTGCGACTGCGGACGGGCTTTTGTTCCTTTCCAAGACCAGGCAACAAGCGCGGCTCGCGCGCA
>JBOHQZ010001240.1:0-2019 GCA_050732275.1 bacterium | reverse complement strand
GCATTGACGACGCGGCCATTTTCCACGATGGTCGTGTCGGTGCGGGAGGTGAAACTCACGGCCACATCAGTCAGTGGCGGCTTGACAACATTGTAGACTGTATCAATTGAGAAATTGTCCGCTAAACGATTGGGATTTTCGTTATCCGCCCGCGCAAGAACTTTGTTAATCAGCAAATTGGTGCCAACCGGCATGAGCGAAGAAACCGTGGCATCAAACCGCAAGACCATGCTCGACTGCGGCGGTAACTTGGCGATCAGCCAACGAATTGAATCGGCATTTATGCTCGCCGGCAAAGGTTGAAAATTTTGCGCGCGCACTGAATCCGGCAGGAAATCCGTCACCGTAATATTTTTCGCCGTGATCGTGCTGCGATTTGTGACCGTGAGACGATAGGCATACGTTTCTCCGCTGCGGGCAAACCGTACGGTGTCGTTCCCTGCCACGGCAAATGAATCCGTCAGCGCCACTTGCGAGATTGCCACATCCGTCTGCGGCAGCGGCGCGAACAGCACTCGCACCGTATCCCTTGCCGTATTGTTTGCCGGCGAGTTGTCATTGGCGGCGAGAATATTGGCGCTGCTGATGAGCCTTTGCAGCGTTGGCGGCACGTTTGGCGCGAGCTCAACCGTAACCGTGATCGAATCCGCCGCGCCGGCATTCAACCGATGAATCTGCCAAACAAGAGAATTGGGAGTGGTATAATAAGGAAAGGGCGCAGCCGCGAGGAAGCGCACGGAAGCGGGAAGCGCGTGCGTGAGTAGAATGCTTTCCGCATTCCGGGGTCCCAGGTTGCGGACGCTGAGCCGGTATTGATAGCGCTCCCCCGGTTGCACCGCATTGATGATTTGGCCATTTTCATAAATTGCCAGCTCCGTCAATGACTTCATCGCCACGGCCAGATCGGTCGGTTGCAGGGCCGGCCGGCCCGGAACGAAATATTGCCCTTTTCCACTCCCGGAACGCGTCGGGGTGTTCGCCGTAGCCTCCACCACCCGCCAAGTGCCGTTGCGCGCCGGATCGGGCGAGCCGTGCGCCATCACGTAATAATTTTGAATCAAAACGGCGAGCTGCTTATAGATACTGATGAAATCTATGGCGTTCTCCGTTGCAAAAAAAAGCCCGCCGGTGTTGGCGGCTATATCTTGCAGCGCCTGCGTATCCGTTCCGCCGCCCAGCGCGATGGTGAAGATGGGGAGATTGTAAAACTGGGCGCTATCGATAACCGCTTGTTTGGTGATGACCGAGGCGTTGTCGAAGCCGTCGGTGTAAAGAATGATGGCGCGCCGGTAGTTTTCGCGCTTGGTCGCTTGAACCGCGGTCATCAACGCATCGTAAATGGCCGTAGCCGGGCAGGTATCCGCGACGGCTATGTTTGTTTTCAGCGGCGCCTTGTCGGTGGTAAACGGCAGCAGTTCTTTGATGAAACCGCAAAATTGAATGATGCCGGCGCGATCGATGGGACGAAGCTGGTCCAGAAACGCAAGATTGCCCGCCTTGGCGTCGGCCAATTCCTCAATCATGCTGCCGCTCACATCCATCACCAGCATCGTGCTGGTGGGGATCGGCGTGCTGGCGCGAATTTCCGTGAACAACGGGCCGAAGCTTTGGTTGTAGAGATTGGGGTTGGGCGGAAAACCCGGATTGTCGCGGTGATATTCCAGGAGGCGCGTCCAGTTTAGCGTTATGGAACGACCGTTTTCGGCGACGTCCTGCGGGCCGAGCCAACGCGTGGTATCGGCAAGCCGGGTCAGAGGCTTGCCTTCAAGATCGGTGACGGTGATCACCGTCATCACCGGAAAAGGAAAATCAGCCGTCAAGCCTCGCAGCGAAAATTGGCCCGAGAGCGAAATGTTGTTGACCTGAACCACCAAACCCTGCGCCCGGGCGTGGAACGGCGCGTTGGCCAGGAGAAAAAGAATTCCGCTCGCGCAAAGCGCGTGCACACGAGGCCAGCGCTTCGCTTTGGCAAAGTGTTTGGCAAAGAATGGTCGCATAAAATAAAGAAGTTTGTTTGGG
>JBOHQZ010001239.1:0-2020 GCA_050732275.1 bacterium | reverse complement strand
ACGTCATCAGCCGATTCACCAGATCGTAGCGCGGCGCGATGCGGCTGAACATCTCGCGCACGTAGCCGGCTTTGTGATCGGGCGTGTCAAATTTGAAAGTTTTTGGGGGCATAGGTTGCAAAAAACGGAATTTTAATATAAGCAT
Organism: bacterium; assembly: GCA_050732275.1. Lineage (GTDB taxonomy): Bacteria > Zhuqueibacterota > Zhuqueibacteria > Zhuqueibacterales > Zhuqueibacteraceae > Zhuqueibacter. The sequence continues at coordinate 1,875 of JBOHQZ010001239.1, read as the reverse complement.
CTGCGATGGTTCTATCAAGATAATTTTTTGACACACAGCCCCAGCCTGAAGACGTGGGGCTGAAATGTGGAATGCCGCTTAAGCGGCATGTGAAGGATTTTCCTGCGAAAACCCAGTTGGCTCGATTAGCCCTCTCGTGCATGGATGGACTTGACCTTGAGAAAAATTTTAATTATCTTTAACATTACAGTTTCATTTTTGTACCTTACGCCTTTTACGCTTTACGCCTTACGTTCTTACGCTTTAGACCCATGACTCTTCCGCAGCTTCTCGACATCTTGCGCAGCGATTCGGATTTTATGGGCAACGTGACCTGCTGGAACGTTTTGCCTCCCAAGACCGGCCAGTGGACGGATTTTCCACTATGGCTCAAGCCCGAGCTGGTCGAGGCGTTGCGACAACATGGGATCAACCGGCTTTACACCCATCAAGCCGAGGCCATCGCCAAAATCGGTGCAGGCAAAAACGTCGTCGTGGTGACGCCAACCGCTTCGGGCAAAACGCTCTGCTACAATCTGCCGGTGCTCAACACGGTGATCGAAAATCCACAGGCGCGCGCGCTGTATTTGTTCCCCACCAAAGCACTGTCGCAGGATCAAATGGCGGAGCTGTACGAGATTGTCAAGCTGCTCGGCCCGCAGATTGATTTCGGCATCAAAACGTACACATTCGACGGCGATACGCCGCAGCAGGCGCGGCAGGCAATCCGCAGCTCCGGCCACATCGTGGTGACGAATCCCGACATGCTGCACCAGGGCATTTTGCCGCATCACACCAAATGGATCAAGCTGTTTGAGAATCTGCGCTACGTGGTGATCGACGAGCTGCACAATTATCGCGGCGTGTTCGGCAGCCATCTCGCCAACGTGATCCGGCGGCTGCGGCGCATCGCGGCGTTTTATGGAGCGAATCCGCAGTTCATTTGTTGTTCCGCGACAATTGCCAATCCCCAAGAGCTGGCCGAGCAGATCACCGAGAGCGAAGTCGAATTGATTGACAACAACGGCGCGCCGCGCGGCGAGAAGCATTTTATTCTCTACAACCCGCCGGTGGTCAATCGCGAGTTGGGCATTCGCAAATCCTCGGTGAAAGAGGCGCGCAACATTGCCGGCAAATTTTTGCTCAATAATATCCAAACCATCGTCTTCTGCCGCAGCCGCTTGCGCGTTGAAATTCTCGTCACTTATTTGAAAGAGACGATGGCGGCGAATAAAAAATCCGCGGCGCGCATTCGTGGCTATCGTGGCGGCTATCTGCCGACGGAGCGCCGCGCCATCGAACACGGCTTGCGCACCGGCGAAACGCTTGGCGTGGTTTCCACCAATGCGCTCGAGCTGGGCATCGACATCGGCCAGCTCACCGCTTGCGTGATGGTTGGCTATCCTGGCAGCATGGCAAGCGCGTGGCAACAGGCCGGACGCGCGGGCCGCCGCTCGGATTCCGCCGTGGCGATCATGGTGGCGTCGAGCGCGCCAGTGGATCAATATGTGATCAACCATCCCGATTATTTTTTCGGCAAGCCGCCGGAGGCCGGCGTGGTCGATCCGAACAATCTCGTGATTTTGATGAGTCACCTCAAATGTGCGGCGTTTGAATTGCCGTTTAGCGACAATGAAAAATTCGGCCACGGCAAAACGCGCGTGGAAGCAACCAACGAGATTCTTGAATATCTTGAAGAGAACAACGTGCTGCACCACGCCGAAGGCCACTGGCATTGGATGACCGACGCGTATCCGGCCGAGGCGGTCGGCTTGCGCACCGCAGCGCCGGAGAACGTGGTGATTATCGACATGACGAATGATGAGCGCGTCATCGGCGAGGTCAACTTGCTCGACGCGCCGACGATGCTGCACGACGACGCGATTTACATTCACG
>JBOHQZ010001238.1:0-2020 GCA_050732275.1 bacterium | reverse complement strand
GCACCTGCGGCCCGGCCGCGCGAATCTCCTCCGTTACATCATTCGCAAACTGCTCGAAATTCTTGTGGAATAACCCGGCGAGATGTTTCGCCTTTTCATCGTAAGCGTTGCCGTCTTTCCAGGTGTTACGCGGCTTCAGCACTTCGCTCGGCACATTCGGACAGTTCGTCGGAATGTGCAAGCCGAAAATGGGGTCGGGTTCAGTTGGAATTTTATCCAAACTGCCATTCAACGCAGCATGCACCATCGCGCGGGTGTAGGCGATTTTCATGCGGCTGCCTTCGCCAAACGGGCCGCCGGTCCAGCCGGTGTTTACCAGCCAACAGCTTACTTTGTGCTGGGCGATTTTCTCTTTCAACATCTTGGCGTAAACCGTCGGATGCAACGCCATGAACGGCGCGCCGAAGCAGGTGCTGAACGTGGCTTGCGGTTCTTTGCCGAGGCCCTTTTCCGTGCCGGCCACTTTCGCCGTGTAGCCGGAGAGAAAATGATACATCGCCTGTTCGGGTGTCAGTTTCGCAATCGGCGGCATCACGCCAAAAGCGTCGGCGGTGAGCATGATGATATTTTTCGGATGGCCGCCCATGCCGCTCGGCTCGGCATTCGGAATATAATCGATCGGATAGGCACCGCGGGTATTTTCCGTCAGTGTCGCGTCATTGAGATCGAGGCGCCGGGTGACTGTATCGATCATCACGTTTTCCAAAATGGTGCCAAAGCGCCGCGTGGTTTCATAAATCTGCGGCTCAGCTTCTTTGGAAAGCCGAATCACTTTGGCATAGCAGCCGCCCTCAAAATTGAACACGCCATGGTCGCTCCAGCCGTGCTCGTCATCGCCGATGAGTTGGCGTTCCGGATCTGCTGAGAGCGTCGTTTTGCCGGTTCCGGACAGCCCGAAGAACAGCGCTGTGTCGCCATTGGGACCGATATTCGCAGAGCAGTGCATCGACATCACATCACGGAGCGGCAGCAGGTAATTCAAAATTGTAAAAATGGATTTTTTGATTTCGCCGGCATAGCTGGTGCCGCCGATCAATACCAATTTGCGGCCAAAATTGACGAGAATAAAAACTTCGGAATTGGTGCCGTCGGTCTCGGGAACGGCGTGAAAGCGCGGTACGTTGATCACCGTAAACTCCGGCTTGTGCTCTTGCAGCTCCTGCACTTTGCCGGGAATGAACATGGTCCGTGCAAACAGATTGTGCCAGGCCGTTTCGGTGATCACGCGAATCGGCAGGCGATAGCGCGGATCCGCGCCGGCAAAACAATCCTGCACGAACACATCCTTGCCATGCAGATAGGAGATGGCGCGTTTGTACAAGGTTTCAAATTTCTCTGCCTCGAACGGCCGATTGACTTTGCCCCACCAGATATGGCCCTCGCTCGAAGGTTCTTTGACGATGTACTTGTCATTCGGCGAGCGGCCGGTGTGATGTCCCGTGCGCACCACCAACGGTCCAAGATGCGCGATGATAGCCTCGCGCCGGCGCATCGCTTCCTCGTACAAAGCCGGTGTGCTGAGATTCCAATACTCCATGTTCGTATTTTTGATGCCGTGAATTTCCAAGCCGTGTTTGCTCATCAATGGGTTTGACGCTGGCATAATATCCTCCTTTCGTTATAAGTGAAATCGGACTTGCACGAAAAGATTCTCGAATGTGCCGACGATTCTTTTGTGCAAGCCCGACTTCGCCTTTTTCAAGGATCAGTGGCTTGAGATAACGACCGTATATAATATTCATTTTCCGGAAAAAAGCAAATGAAATTCTCAAGCAAGTGAAATTGACTGGTCAGCACTTCACTGCTGTCGTAGTTCTTTCTATAAGCAACAGATATTGACCGGTCGCTTCGATCATTTGTTCGCCACGAAGCAGTGGAATTATAGCGACCCGCCAATGAGTTGCTTTAAAGTGATTTGCTTGGAAGTAAATGGTAAGGCGCTTGACTTTATTGCTCGCCGTTCGCTATATTATAGATCAAACCAAGTCAAATCAAATAACTTCAACCTTCCAGACCGGCG
>JBOHQZ010001237.1:0-2021 GCA_050732275.1 bacterium | reverse complement strand
CTGGTCGTGTGGTTTTGGCTGCACCTGCGCCGCAAGAACCAGCAACAGGGGGAATCTTTTGCCGGCAAATCCACCGTTTCGGAGCAGATCAGCAAAGAACGAAGGAAAACATAAAATGTAATGAATAAAAATAATTCGTAGCTCTTAAAAAACGCGTTACGCATTTCGTTTTACGAGAATTAAATAAAAGCGCTCTTCATGACGAAGGGCGCTTTTCGTTTTCGCGAGAAAGTGCTTGTTTGATTAAAAATATTTTTTAAACTGTTGAGAGAAATAAGGCATTTTTCGTGTCTATATTAATGTAAGGGCAAGCGGCCCGCATTTGCACCTTTTCCCGAACGAGACTTTATGCGAAAAACCACGCGTGAAAACGGCGTCTTGGTGAAGGCGTATGCCGGCACCACTGGCGTGATCTTGGCGATGAACGTTGACGACAACCGGCGCCACGGCTTGCTCGGTTTCGCCATCGAACGCCGCGACGAGCAGGATGGCAGTGAAAGATGGCTGTCCGGCCGGCTTAATTTCCCCGGTAAATTTTTTAAGCCGGGCATGCTCATGCCGACCAAGGCGGCGCCGATCCAAAAATTTCGCTGGTCGGATTATGGCGTTGAACCGGATGGCGAATATGTGTACAGAATTTATCCGGTTTACGGCACCCCCGAGGCGCCTAAGCTCGAGCCGGGTCCAACCGTCAAAGTGAAGGCGGCGAGCACGAGCGGCAAGGAGCATTGTGTGTTGTTCAATCGTGCTGCTGCTGCCAGCCAGGCCTTCTCCAAAAAATTTCCGGAGACTGCCAGAGCCATGAGCCGGGCGCGACGCATGCGATCGGTGTTTCATCCTCCGACCGAGGCGTTGAACTGGCTCAGCCGTGGCATGCTCGAGCAGATTTTGGATTTTATTGAGCGAGCTGCCAATGACATGTGGGCGCTCGACATCGCCATTTACGAATACGAGCTGCACGAGATTGCCGAAACCGTCAAGATGATGCATGCTAAAGGCGCGCAAGTTCGCATCATCTATCACGCCAAGCCAGGGGACGAGCAGACCGAGCAAAACGAGCATAGTCTGGCGGGGTTGCCGGACGCCATCAAACGGCCGCGTATAACCAACAAGATTTGCCATCACAAGTTTATGGTGTTGAGCAAGCTGGTGCGCGGTGAGCGCCAGCCACAGGCCGTGCTCACCGGCTCGACCAATTTCACTGAGAACGGTGTATATCGCCAGGCGAACGTTGTCCACGTGGTGGAACAAAAAGGCTTGGCGCAACAATATCTCAACTTGTTTGAGGAGCTTTGGCACCATCACGACGAGCCCGCGGCCGCTCGCAAGTATATTGATGAAAACAACAAATTGACGGATTCGCCGCTTGTGCTGGCCGGCTTTTCGCCGCGCTCCGGCGGCGATGATTTGAAGTTTTTCGTGCAGACGATTCAAGCCGCTAAACGGGATGTTTTGTTTTGCACGGCGTTCGATTTGCACGACGATGTGGAGCAGGCTCTGGTTGGCGCTCCGCATGACACCATCCTCCGATACGGTTTGCAAAACACGCGCAGCAAGATCACGGGTTATCACGCCGATCAGACGGCAAAATTTGTGGCCACGGCGATGCTGTCGAGCGGTTTGGAAGGCTGGCTCAAAGAATCAAAACACGGCCAGCGCGGGAATATTCTGATTCATACCAAAATCATTCTCGTCGATTTCACCTCCAACGCGCCGGTGGTGATCAGCGGCTCGCACAATCTTTCCCAAAACGCTTCTGCCGGCAACGACGAGAATTTTCTGGTGGTGCGCGGCAATACCGACGTGGCGGACTGTTACGGCTGCGAGCTGATGCGTTTGTACGATCACTACCGTTTCCGTTTTCAAATGGCGGAACGGCTGCGCAAAAGAGGGCCGTGGCTCGCTCTCCGGCCCGACGATAGCTGGACGAATGCTTATTTCGGCAAGAATCCATTGAAGACGGCGGATCGGTTGCGGTTTGCGGGAGAGGAGGTGTAATTCCGATTTCGGATTGATGATTG
>JBOHQZ010001236.1:0-2022 GCA_050732275.1 bacterium | reverse complement strand
GCCTGGCGGCCGCCGTTTTGAATGCGATCCAAATCCGTTGCGAAATCCAACAAGCGTTCGTGCGCCCACACTTCGGGATTGCCATGTCCATCGCTTCATCATCACCGGCGACGTAAGTGAACCAGTGATCGGTGAGGCGGTTGCTGATTTCATCCAGCGCTCCGGTGTGATAAGTCGGAATCCAGTTCTTGTCGGTTTTGCCAATGATGTTCTTCGGATCGTAATCGCCGTCGCCGACTAACAGCACGACAACTGGGCGGCGCTGCCAATTGTCGTAGGCATATTTGAGAAAATCGCGAATCGCTGCCGGATCGTACAGGCCGCAGGAGAATTCATCAAACACATCTTGAATTTTGACGACCTCAACGTCCAGGCGATCATTCGGCTTGGCGTTTTCGCGCAGGCTCACAAATCGCGCCAGCGGGCCTTCGTCTCTTCCCGTGCTTGGATTGAGGCTGAGAAAATCCTCGTGCGTGATGACGATCATATCCGCGGCATGATCCGGCGAGCGCCAATTGGAGACCTCGTCGCGCGTGATCGCGCCAACACTTTTGAAGGCCGCCGGCATCGCGGCAATGTAACGTCGCGGCGCTTTCTTTGCCGTGCCCGCATCGGCAAACGTCACTTGCGCCGCATTAACTTGCCAATTTTGATTCGACAAACGAGTAACGTTGCTAAAATCCGAAACTTCAAAAAGCCAGAGTGAATTGGCGTCTGCATTGCTCAACGTATATGCAAACGGCCCTGCGCCAACGCGACCGTTGAAGATGAGCAGGTTGTCGCTCAGCTTCAATTGCCGGTCATAGTTCAATTCAAAGTAATCAATATAATTGCGCCGCGTCGTTGCTGCCGCGAAACGTGAGCGCGATTTCGTTGTCGCCATTGTTCAAGCCGCCGGCTTTTTCCAGGTTGTAACTTTGCGGGCGGCTGCTGCCGAACATCTGCCACTCCGCCAAATCCTGTTTTTCAAACGTCACCGTCAATTGGCTGGTGTTGTTGCCGGGGCCGAAGGGCGTATAAAAAACGAATTCCATGTTCGCGCGGCTATCGGCAATGGGATCAATGAGCTTGACGCGATAGCGCCGCGTTTGCGCCGCTTCGCTGCTGGAAAAAAGCCAGCCATACCAGGTTTGATCGGACTCGAACAAAGGATTCAGCTCTTCTTCAACGAACAGATTATCTTTGAAATTCGTCGCCGGCGTCAAACCGGAAACGGGCAAAGGCGCGCGCGCCGCCATGCGCTTGCCATTGGCGCCGCCGAAGCTCAACCAATAATAATTGTCGTAGCCGAAATGATTGATATAATGATTCGCCGCGCCACTCGTCGAATCGAACGCAAAGCCTTCGACGCCGCGCCCATAAAAGAGAATGAAATCATTGTCGTCAAAGCGGCCATCGCCGCCATCGGAAACATAAATGGCATTTTCCACCAAACCTTGTGGACGCGGCGCGTTAATATTGCGCGGCAGCTCGCGACCGCCGTTGTTGTAAAGATGAATCGTGCTCGGATTCACCTCGGCGAGATTGACGCCGGCTTTGCTTAACGTCTGGCCGTCGATTTTGTAAATGCCTTCCTGCCGCAGCGCAAATTTATAGAGCGGGCCTTCGATCTGCGGACTCGCGCTCCGCAGCAGTTGTGTTGACCGCGCATCGCGAAATGCTTTGGCCTGCTCGTAATTCACCAGCAAGTTTTGATAAAACTCTTCTTCGGCTGGAGAAGAGAGCGCGGCTGAAAACGTCTGCATCGGCAGTGATGATCCACCCACAAATCGCACCACGATTTGCAGCTCACGATAAACCCGCAACTGCCGTTTGACCGGATTGTATTGCACCGGCATCACCTGCACGCGCACGATGCTTTGCTGGCGAAATTGCGCGGGCGGATCGACGCGCGCCAAGTCTGCAGGATAAAATGTATCGCGCTCGTAAATTTGCGGATCGGGAACATGGCGCCACTCGATTTGATTATCGCCTCGCTCTTGCACTGGCACCGGCGGCACAAAAATTTCCGGCAACTCTTCG
>JBOHQZ010001235.1:0-2024 GCA_050732275.1 bacterium | reverse complement strand
GCATAACGCAAATGCGGAATGACGATCGAGCCGCCGATGATGAGCGCGATGTTCATGGCCTCGTGCAACTCCTCGCGCGTCGCGCCTTCGGTGGCGCAGCGGTCAAGGTGGTAGAAAATGCAGTCATTGCAGCGCAACACCATGCTGCCGACCAGCCCCATCAGCTCTTTGTATTTAACCGGAATTTTGCCGTCGAGATACGCTTTGTTGTCGAGCGCGAAAAATTTCTGAAAGTCTTTGAAGCCGCTATTCAGAATTTTTTCGTTCATGTCGAGGCGGTATTTGCGGGTTTTGGTGATTTTGGATTCCATGCGTTTCCGAGCAATTCATGTTTATTCGTTAGTTGGCATCTCAAGATCAAATACGAAAGCAATGGCCCTTTTAATTGCGAGCAAGTCAGAGTCGCTCACTTGACCAAGCTGACGTATGAAGCGGGTCTGTGAGACAGACCTGACTTGAAAGGCATCTGCTGCCGAAACTTTGATCAAGCCATTCTTTTCACTAGCTCAAGTTTCGCCATCCAGCCTACGTCGGCATAATGATCCTTCCAATCGGTGATAGGCAAGATAATCTTCAGCGCAAGCGCGCCCACCAGATCGTCACTGACAATGACGGCCGGGCGAGTTTTTTGTATTTCGTCGCCGCGCGTTGGGTTCAGGTCGATGAGCCAGATTTCGCCACGTTTCATTCGACAAAGTCCTCGCCATCCAACGCTGTGAATGCCGTCAGCTCAGCGTCTTTTGCGTATTCTTCCCGCATGATCTCAACCGCCCGCTGCAATTGTTTTTGCCGTTGTTCTCGTGCCGACACTGGTTGTGGCTGATGTTGACGAAGCAATGATTCAACCAACAAATAGTCAGCCATCGGCAGAATCACGCCAATTTGTTTGCCATTCTCATCGGTGACGAATTGTTTGCTTAACAGTGTTAAATTCATGATTAGCCTCTTTGTCATGCTTAATTCTAAAACAAATTACGGAACATAAATTCCAAAATCAAGAAAATGTCTTGACCACGGCCTTTTTCTTTATGCCTCAGGCTTATGGCCTCTATTATTGTCACACCTCTAAGCCGGCAGACGGGCCGTCTGCGCTTCAATTAGCCGCTCATACGCCTCCATCGTATCGACATCTTCCAAAATGCTCGCTGTCGGCATTTCGACCTCCAACACGGCTTCGGGGTGACGCGCCAGGATCGATTTGCACCCGACGTCGCCGTACAACACGAGCATTTCATGTCGATAGCGCAGATCAAAAATCACTGGATTGCCACGCCGCCCGCCGAAAGTTGGGACAGTTATTGTTTTCTCATTAGCATTTAAGAAGGATGAAATGAGAAGATTCAACTCCGCAGATTGGACAAGAGGAAGATCAGCCAGCGAAATCATCACCGCGCCGGCATCCGGGGCAAGCGCCGCCAACCCGGCGTGAATCGAGCTGGCCATGCCGCTTTGATAGGCAGGGTTGTGGACGAATTTTACAGGCCGGTGCTGCAAAACTTTCCGCACTTTCTCCGCCTTGTGGCCGAGCACGACGATGACTTCATCGACGTGCGCTTGCAAAATGGCGTCGACGGTGCTTTCCACAATCGTCTTGCCGGCAAACGGCAGCAACAGTTTATGCTGACCGGCCATGCGTTTGGATTCTCCGGCAGCGAGAACGAGCGTGGAAATTTTTTTCATGGCAAACGACGTTCGTAGTAGCGCCTTCAGGCGCAAGATCCGCACATGGAGTACAAAGTTTGTTTATAGAGCCATTTTTCCATTTCCCAAGCTCGATGCCTAAAGGCATTACCACGAACGAATTATTTAATCAATATAAGCTTCTTCGTCTGCACGAAACCTTCCGCTTGCAAGCGATAGAAATAAACGCCGCTCGGCCGACCCGTCGCATCCCAAAAAGCTTCATGTTGGCCGGCCGGCATTTTTTGATTGACCAACGTCGCGACCTCTTCGCCGAGTTGATTGAAAATTTTCAGCGTCACCTGAGTGAAACGTGGCAGCGCAAACGCAATCGTGGTGGATGG
>JBOHQZ010001234.1:0-2025 GCA_050732275.1 bacterium | reverse complement strand
GCTTGCAAGTTCCTCTCTTCACCGTCGGCGCCGGGTCGAAGATTGCGAATGACCTCCAAATTGCCAAAGTCGAAGCGACGCGCGCGGTTTTGGAAAAAGCGCGCGTGGATGTCGCCGCGTTGATTCAAGCGCGCGGACATGCGGGGGAGAGCATCACGGCAGAGTTGCGTGAAGGCGATAAAATCGTACAGCGCCAGACCGTCACGCTCGGCGAACGCGGGGCGCGCGTTTCGTTTCAGTTCACGCCCAGCCGCAAAGGCTTCATCAAATATACCGTGGCGGTGCCGGCGGCGCGCAACGAGGCGGTCACTGCCAACAACGAAACGGGTTTTCTCATTGATAGCCGCGACCGCACCAGCCGCGTTCTCTATATCGAAGAATTGCACCCATGGGAATATAAATTCATCGCCCGCGCGCTCGAAGGCGACCCGGCAGTGCAACTGACTTCGCTGCTCAAAACCGGCCCGGAAAAATATTTGCGCCTCGGCTTGCGCAATCCGAACGAATTGCGCGACGGTTTTCCCGCCACGCGTCAGGAGCTGTTCGGCTATCAAGCCATCGTGATCGGCAGCATGCCGGCGACGTTTTTCTCCAAAGCGCAGCTCGAGCTGATTCGTGAGTTTGTCGCTGCGCGCGGCGGCGGTTTTATGATGCTCGGCGGCCGGGCGGGATTTTCGCAAGGTGGCTACGATGAAACCGCTCTGGCCGAGCTACTGCCGGTGCATTTGCAGCCGCTTTCCGGACTCGATGGCCGCGCCATCCCGCCGCAGCTTCACGAGGAATTTCGTTTCACGCCGACACCGGAAGGCCTGGCATCGCCGCTGCTGCAACTTGACCCTGAGCCGTTTTCCAACAGCCAAACTTGGGGAGGCCTGCCGTCGTTGCAGGGCTACAATCCGCTCGGCCCGGCGAAAGCGGGCGCCAGCGTTTTGGCCGTGCATCCGCTGCACCAAGCCGGCGCGCCGCGCATTTTGCTGGCCACCGAGCGTTATGGCCGCGGTCGCACCGCGGCGCTTGCCACCAGCAGCACGTGGCGCTGGCAAATGCACCTCGATCATCGCGACATGACCCATGAGCGTTTTTGGCGGCAACTCTTGCGCTGGTTGAGCTTGCAATCGCCCGACCCGGTGCGCGTGATTTTGGAGCGGGAAAATTTTTCTCCGGCTGAACCAATGACGGTGCAGATCGAAGTGATGGACAGCAGCTTCGTCGCGCAGGGCAATGCCAATGTCGAATTACGCGTGATCGGGCCGGACAATCTGCCGATCACCATATCGGCCAGCCCGAACTTGCGCAAACCGGGTAGTTATCTCGCGAATTTTGCACCGACGCAACAAGGTATGCACAGCGTCGAGGTTTTGGCGCACGACCAGGCAGGGCGCTATCTCGGCAAAGCGGAAAATGCGTTTTTTGTCGAGCCTTCGCACGCCGAGCTGGCGCACGCAGATTTGCAGGCGCCGCTGCTGCAGCGCCTCGCCGAAGTCACCGGCGGCCGCTATTTTCATCTCAGCGAAGCCGGGCGCCTGCCGGACGCCATCACCGTTTCCAAAAGCTCGTTTTCCAAGCTCACCGAGCAAGAGGTGTGGGACGCGCCGATTTTCTTTCTCGCCATCGCCATGCTTCTCGCTGCGGAGTGGTTCATTCGACGCTCGAAAGGGTTGTCGTAAGTTCTTCTATTTCAAAGAGAATAAATCCCTCGGGATCACCGCACCAACATCACCTTGTTAACTTCCACTTCTTTGCCCGCCTCGAAGCGAATAAAGTAAACACCACTCGCTGCGGCCCGACCGCGATCATCTCGACCATCCCATGGCACTCTGTGCTCACCCGCAACGCGGTATTCGTTCAATAACTCACGAATCAATTGGCCATTGAGGTTATAAATGCGCAGTTTCGCTATGCCGGCATTCTTCATAGCAAAACGAATTTGCGTCGAAGGATTAAAAGGATTCGGATGCGCCAAAACCTGTGGCGTCGCTTTTTGCGCAGCAGCTTCCAACTCTTTTGGCAAGGACGTTTCAATGA
>JBOHQZ010001233.1:0-2025 GCA_050732275.1 bacterium | reverse complement strand
TATGCGGCAGTACGTTGCCCGGATTATCTTCGACATGTGTCGTCTGTTTTGCAATCCATGCCATTGCCGCTTTCACCACCGTATCAATTCCATGCGCAACATCATCGCGAGTGAACCAGACTTTTTCGTGCGGCTCAAGCCCCTTATGCGCGAGATACTCGTGCGTGCTCACCACATACTGCGAGCCAGTGGCGAGCATCGCGCTCCAATCGCTGTTGCCGAGATTGATGTTATCGGAGCCGGTGTTTCCTCCCGCAGCCGCCTTCCCAAAAATTCTCGCGCGCGGATGAAACGAGAGCCGGCGCGCTTCCAATTCACCCGCGCTGATCGAACCCGGCCCGATCAATATCGCGATCGGCTTATCATAGTAGGTATTGGGATCTCCGCGGATGACAAGCGCGGAAGCGGGACGCAGCGGATCCGGCTGCATCGCGAAATGATCTTCGCCTCGAATGCGGCGGTCGAAGCCTACGGTTGATACGGTTTGGTTGAACAACAGAACCAGGCCATCGCGAGCGAGCGCGGTTCCACCGGTGTTGAAACGAAAATCGAAAATAATGCCGTCGGTTTCGGTGTGGTGCATCAGGCTGTCTACCGCGTTGCGAAATTGCGTGAGTATGGTAAGCTGCGCGTCGGCTGCCCACGACGTCACGTAAACGTATCCAACTTTCGTTCCCGTTACCACGCCCCAGCTCACATTTTTACCATTGGTGCGATTGGGCCACTTCATGCCCGGCACGTCGATTTGCTCGCTGCCCCAAATAATGCGATTCTGTCCGGCGAGCAGACTGGTATTGAAGTGCAACGTATCGCCCGTGCTGTATTTCACAATATCGATGGTATCGAAGAGATGCCAGTTCAATCCGGCGGATTGCAGAAGATAATACGTGTTTGCTTCTTCCGTGCTGGCATTGGCAAAATTGAGAGCCAGCGGCAGCTCCGCTTCAAGCAGAGCGGGATAAATCCTTTTCCATGGCACGCCGTCATAACCGAGCACGAGATCGCCCGGCACGAGGCCGAGCGGATGATTCGGTAAAGACTTGTACACGAGCAGCGTGCTATCCGGCAATGGCGTCAACACCGCGCCAAAATGCTGGTTGCTTCCCCATTGGCCGATAACGAAAACCGGTGTGCCTTTGCTGAGCGTACTGAATGATACTCGAATGTCATAGGCGTAGGTGTGCAGCTCGTTCAATTTGTACGTGAAGTGATTCATGATCGCCGCAAACCGGCCCCGGCTCACGCCGGCTGCGATCTCCGGCCGGTATTGATCGCGCAGCGCAAAAATGTCCGGCGCGAAATTGTGAAACGCGCCATATTGCAAATGCACTTCGTTCCACCAACGATCGAAGAGCGCCAGCTTCTGCGCGGCGGGCAAGCCCTGTCCCCACGTGGCGTCGATGATAGGCCGCCAATCTGCTGCGGTGAATTTCGTCGGACTCTTGCCGTGCGCATTTGCCCAATTAAAGTCTGAAGCCGCAGCGTTGCTGGCTAGCAAAGGCGCGCAGAGCAAGTAAATGGTGATGGCCGCAAAAACGGAGCGTAAATTGATTCTCATTTTCTTCATGGTTCCTGACAAGTGATTCAACCGGCATGACGAATAAAAACTCAGATGACAAAAAGATGGAGGGCAGAAAAATGATTTTTCCCGTTTTGCGGGAGATCAAAGTTGTCATGATTCCGCACGACAGAATATTTGTGGCTAATGCCATCTCATTATCTTCAACTCCTCTATTTTTCTGCCATACATTTTCCTGCCATTAAAAGCACCACCTTATTTGCCCAGCCGGCTTTTTCCCCACGCAAGTATTTTGTGGAAAAGCTCGGGATCGAACTGGCCGGTGGTCACATCGATCAAATCGTGGTTCATGTTCGGAAACAGGAGAATGGTGAAATCCTTGTTCCGTTCTTGCTTGATTTTTTCAAGCTGCGCGATATCATAAAACGTCGGATTGCTGCGGTCCATGCCGCCGTAAATCCAAAGCGCCGGCACGTTGAGCGCTTGCAGGGCGGCCGACGGATCGT
>JBOHQZ010001232.1:0-2029 GCA_050732275.1 bacterium | reverse complement strand
CCCCGGTTATCGGCTCGGTCACTGCCAATCAATTTACCGATGCCAATGTGAGCCTTGGCGCCTCATTCTTTTATCGCATTGTCGCCTTTGATTTCAACGGCAACCGCGGCGTGTTTTCGGATGAAGTCTCGCTCATGGTCACGGCAGTTGACGAGCGGCCGACAACGACATTGCCGACGGCGTTTGCGCTGCTGCAAAACTATCCGAATCCGTTCAACCCCAGCACGCAGATTGCCTACGATTTGGCCAGCTCGCGTCACGTCTCTTTGAAAATCTTCAATACCATGGGGCAGGTGGTCAAAACACTGGTCGATGGCGAGCAACCCGCCGGCCGGTACAATGTCACCTGGGATGGGACGTCTGAGGCAGGCACGCGCGTAACGAGCGGCGTTTATTTGTACGTGATCAAGGCGGGTGATTTCGTGCAGTCGCGCCGGATGACGGTGGTGAAATAAACGCGGACTTTATAGACGAACGCGGACTGTTGGATCGAGGGTTTTTAGCATCATTTATGATGCTTCCAATTTTCAGCCTAGTGATTTATCATTAGGCTGATTTATTAGGCTTGGCAAATAAAAACCCCGCAGATCTCGGGTGATGATTATGCCCGTAGGTCTGCGGGGTTTATCATTTTTATTTCCAATTAGGCCAACTTCAACGGCCCAGTCGAGCCGACTGGCTACGCCCGTAGGGGTTACTTCCATTCAGGCCATCTGCCCTTGCCATTTGACTTCGGACTTTTGACCTCGGACTTCGGACTATTATTTTAAAACCGTCATTCTCCTCGTCAAAACTCTCCTCTCGAAATTCAAGCGATAATAATAAACTCCCGAAGGCAGCAGCGAAGCGTCAAACTGCACCGTGTGCCGGCCGGCGGCCAGTGGCGCATTCAGCAGCGTTAAAACCTCGCGGCCCAACGCGTCGAAGATCACGAGCTGAGGCGTGCCCGGTTGCGGCAAGTCAAAAACGATCGTCGTTATCGGGTTGAACGGATTCGGATAGTTCTGATACAATTGATATTGCGCCGGCGGCTTAGTTGTCGCTTCCGCCACCGCGGTCACGTTCGCCGTTCGGAATCGCCAGGTCGTCGACCAATTGCCCTCGCCGATGGCATTCGACGCGCGCACCCGCCAGAAATAAAATCTGTCCTCCTGCAGTTGGCTGATTTGATAAGCGGTGTCGGCGATGCCCGCCATATTAAAAACCGTCGAAGCGGAATCGAACAAAGAAGTGCTCCCGACTTGCAAATGATAAGAGCTGGCGCCCGTGGCTGTTCTCCACATCAGTGTGGGGCGGAGCGGAATGTCACGCATGTTGTTTGATGGCGCCTCCAACGCCACTGCCGTTGGGAAACCGGTGGTGAAAATTCCCGTGCGCGAGAAAGCGCTGGCGCCGCTCGGATTGCTGGCTTGCACGCGCCAATAATACGTCTGCTGCCCTGCCAAGCCTGGCACGACTTTAGAGGTATCAATAATCCCACTCTCATTCACGAGCAGTTGCGTAGTGAAAGTGGAATCGAGCGCTACTTGCAAGCGATATGAAGAAGCATTATCCGGATAAAACCAGCGTACCGCAATCTGTGCGGTATCTAAGACGGCGCCATTCGCGGGCGCAGCGAGCAGTGGCGCCGCTGGCGGCAAAATCAAGAGCGCCATGCTTGCAGCACTTTCATTGGCATTGCGATCGAGCGAGGTCACGGCGTAATAATAGGAGCCATTCGTCGTCGTCGGCGTATAGCGCATGCTGAGGCGCTCACCGGTAACGGTAATTATTTTACTGGGATCATCCAGCGCGCCTGGCGGGATAGTGGGCTGATCGAACCGATAGACCACATAACGTGAGGCCGTATCGCCGTCGGAGGCAAAATTGGGAATATCCCATCGTAGCCCGGTCGTCCCGGTTCCGGCGATCCGCTCAAATCGGAGATTTTGCGGAGGGTTCGGCGGCACCGCATCCTTCCAATTCATGATCGGCGATAATGCAAGATGGCGATAAAGGTCGGATTTCAAGCTGTCCGTAAAGCCGCGTG
>JBOHQZ010001231.1:0-2031 GCA_050732275.1 bacterium | reverse complement strand
AGCTGCAAAAAATCAAAATACAGCGTGCGCTCTTCGCGCGTTTTCAGCGTGATGAGATCGCCGCGCAAGGAAGGGTCGATTTTTTGGTAAATGTACTCGAGGTTCGTCGTCTTGCCGCCGAGACCGGGCCCGTAATAAACGACCTTCAAATTGACTTCTTGTAACGCCCAATTCACAAACATAAGCGCAACATCCTATTCGAATTTTTCGACTCCGCCCGTACAACTCGCCGTTTCATCGTAAATTTACAAGTTGAACGATTTGTCCAACTCTTTGCCCAGTAACAGGCCGAATTCGGAGTCGATAAAATCCGAAGCCTTTTCTTCGGCTTTCGCAGCTTTATCGAGCACCTGCTTCAAGCTCTCCACGGCTTTGTTCGCAAAAATACGCACCAAGCCGAGTGCCACCATTTTATCGAAGATGATCGCCAACAAAAAATTGAATCCGACGTTACAAAGGAAAAGATTGCGGCGCTCGCCTTCTTGAAAGATGAATTTGAAGCCGTCTTTTTCCCCCACAACGCGCGCCATCTCCGAAGTTGCGGCGAAATTGCCTGCCGCCAGCGCCGAAAGCCCGGAAAGATTGACCACGTGCTGCTTGCCGTGATGGGTAATCGGATTACCGTTGGCGTCGCAAAACAGCGCGAAATCCGAGCGCGTGCTCGTCACCAGTTCCCGCAAAATTTCGTTGACCTGATTGAACGTCTCCGTCGACAGCATGAATTGCTCCGTCGACTTTTCGGCTAACTGAAGCATAAAATCTCCTTAATATGCTCTTACTCCTCCTCGTACTTTTACTCGTTTTTAGACATTTGAACAATGCATACGAGTATGAGCAAGAGTATGAGTACGAGCCGTCTGAGCTCCTATTATCTTTTTTTCTTTGTTTCCCTCATTGCCCGGTTGCCAGGCGATCCGCCAGAAACGACGGCAGCGCCCCGGTGGCGCGAATCTTTTTTTGCGTCTTGGCCACGTCGTAAGGCACGCGCTTCAGCGTATATTGCAAAAGCCCGGTATCCAAAATTCCAAACGCCGCATCCGGATTGCGGTCGCGTGGCTGGCCGACGCTGCCGATGTTGATCAAATAACGAAAATTCTCTTTAACGATCAGCGGATAATCATGCGAAACGCGCATGCGGCCGTCCGGCGGCAGCGGAATCACCCACGGCGTGTGGGAATGGCCGATGAAACAAATTTGCTCGGTAAACGCCTCGAAGCCCTGCGCCGCGTCCTCGAGATTGAGAATATAATTCCATCGGGTCGGCTCATCCGGCGAAGCGTGCACGATCATGAAATCGCCATAACTGCGCATATAGTGCAAAGATTTCAGAAATTCTTTGCACTCTTCGGCCAGTTGATCGGTCGTCCACTCGATCGCCTGCCGGGCCATGTAATTGAACAAATCAAGATCGACGCGGCCGAGCGAAGCTTCGTCGTGGTTGCCGATCAAGCACACCGCAGCATGCTGCTGGATCAATTTAACGCACTCGTTGGGATTCGGGCCATACCCGATGACATCCCCGAGACAAAGAATCTGTTCGGCCCCCTCGTCCTTCAATGCGGCGAGCACGGCCTCCAACGCTTCGAGATTCGCGTGGATGTCAGATATCAAACCATAACGCATGGGCCGCTCAAAAAGGTGATTTTACCCCGGCCGAGCCACCAAGATTCGGAAAGCCGGTTGATTTCGGTTTGAAATATTTGCAACACCAAAGTGTGTAAATATAATACTTCAAGAGAAAGTTTGCAAGCTTATTCTTTTTGAAATTTATCGGCGCTTTTTGCGCGTCGGCCAAATTTTGCAATATTGCAACAATTGTTTACAACATGCTGATCGGGTCGACATCGACGATCATGCGGACGCGGGCATTCCGATTCGCCTTGTGAAAGAACTTGGCGACGCGATCGAGCGTGGCCCGCATCTGATGCGCCGAGGGATCTTTTTCCAAATCGCTCTTGACGAGCACCTGCCAGCGAAACTCGTTTTGAATGCGCTCCAGCGGCGAGGGCGACGGCCCGAAGACGCGAAAAG
>JBOHQZ010001230.1:0-2036 GCA_050732275.1 bacterium | reverse complement strand
CGGCGAGAGACGCTCATGCCTCCTGCCTTGCGCCAGATAAATGAGCAACGCAATCACAACCGCCGAAACCAGATATAACCAGTACAAACTATGTGAAGGTTCCATGAAGCCGGCGATGATCTCCAAAGCCGGCCCGTAAACATAATCCCTGACAGGCTCATAAAGAGGCCCAAACCAATCCCGAAGAAGCTGTTTCAAATCGCCTAGCATTCCATTTGCCCTTTCATTTGGTAAGACGCATGAAATCTTCGACCATCACTCCGGCCACCATGCTGTTTCCCTTTTCACCTATGTGGCAATAGTCGATATAAATCGGTTCGCGTACCTGATCGAATATTGAGCTTATATCGCGAAGGGCGAGGTCACGCTCCAAACTTTCTTCGGCGCGCGTTTGCATAACAGCGTATGTTTCCGCATAGAACTCTTTCATGCCCGCATAGTTATGTTTAAGCTCAATCGCCCGGCCTTCGTAATCGGTCAATTGCCGCTTCTGGTAAATCACCGGCTGCCAATAAAAAAGGCATTTAAACCCATAGGATTTGGAAAGAGCCTGCACTAACTTGACATTGTTTATGTATATTTCGATCACTGCGCGAGCCAGGGCCTGTTTGTCGGATACCGGCTTCGCCCATTCCAATGGCCTGAATGCGCTACCGCCCCGGCTCAGGGCAAACGCATTATAAATTCAGGAATCACTGGGGTTGAGGTTGAGAACTTTCAGCAGATAAGCCTCATCCAAAGCCGCCAGGAACCGTTTGGTTTTAACGCCTCGTTTGAACGTCTTCTCCTGTTGTAACAAGTTGTGAGTAAGCTTGCGCACCAGCGCCAGATTCTCCGGCGCGTTCCCGACTCGGACGCGAGACTCATCTTCACGAAAGGCTACGTCCAGTACCCAGTGCAGCGAGTTTTCAATTCCCCAATGCTCGCGCACGGCTTGCGCGGCGTGGGCGGCGTCCGGCGATAAGCTTGACAAGTAATACCGCCGTTCAGTCGTCCGTTGCCCTTTGATTTCGCGCGTCGCTTCGACCAGGATCAGGCTTTGCAGATCACGCCATTCGTCAAACCGGGTGAGCCACCTCGGAGCCTTGATGGTCCAGCAACGTCGGATTTCTGTTCGTCCGTGATTAGTCTCGACGCTTTCGTTTGTGCTGATCGAGCCGTCGGCGTTGTCATCTTCACAGACGGCCTCAAAGATTCCCTCGACCTCGTTGCAAAGCGTCGGGTGATTCTCTTTGAGCGCCATCACGTAGTCGGCTCCTTGCTCTCGAATCTCGTTGGCAATCTCTTTCTGCGTATTGAGCGCATCTACCGTGACGATGCAGCCTTTGATGTCAAGTAACCGAAGTAACTTCGGCACGGCCGTAATCTCGTTCGACTTCTCGTCAACTTTGATCTGACCGAGAACCAAGCGATTCCGATTGGCCCAGGCGCTCACCAAGTGGAGCGGCCCGATGCCAGCCTTTTTGTTGTGAGAACGTCGTGCGGTTTTGCCATCAATTCCGATGACTTCACCATCGGTCTTGGTCCGCACCGCTTGAACCCAACGGATGAAGCGTTCCTGGAACGCAGACGGTTTGATCCGTGCAAAGACCCGTGCAAAGGTGTCGTGCGAAGGAATGCCGTTTTTCAATTCCAGAAAGGTTTTGAGCCATTCCAGTTTCGCTTTCCCGAAGGTTTCCATCTCTGTGAAATGTTCGGCGCCACAAATCGTGGCGAGAATTGCAATCGTGATGATGTCAATCAGCGAGTGATCTTTACAGCGATCGATTCGCGGGTCAGGCAAATCGGCAAAATATTCCAAAAACGAGGGCGTCGCAGGTTGTGTAGGCATCGTGGATTTGTCCATTGTTGATTTCCACGATATTGACGCCTTTTGTAAGCCCTAAAGTCAATGCGTGCAACGGGCTATAATGCGTTTGCCCTGGGGGTTCTGCGGCGTAGGTGTAGGCGTAGGTTTTTGCCCGCCACCTTGCTGCAATCCAAAACTCATGTCACGCCCAAGCACCGCCTCGGTGTCCCAACCCGCCCCGTTCAGC
>JBOHQZ010001229.1:0-2037 GCA_050732275.1 bacterium | reverse complement strand
TGATCGTGCTGCTGCCGGGTTTGACGCTGACCACGGCCATGCACGAGCTGGCGACGCGCAATCTGGTTTCCGGCACGGCCCGCTTGACGGGAGCCGCGTTGCTCTTTTTTCAGCTTGGCTTTGGCGTGGCGCTCGGCTCACAAATCAATCGGGTTTTGCCGCCGGCTTCTTTGTCGGCGGCGCCGGCCACGCTTCCACAATGGACGCTGTGGGTGGCGCTCGTCATTGCACCGCTCACATTCGCCGTTTTGTTTAACGCCAGAATGCGCGACTTCGGCTGGATCATGCCGGCGTGCTGGCTCAGCTTCGGCGGCGCGCGAGCGGGAGCTTATTTATTCGGGCCTGAGCTTGGTGTTTGCATCGGCGCCCTATGCGCCGGCGTCAGTGGAAATCTTTACGCGCGCTGGCTGGATCGGCCGGCCGCCATTCCGGTGGTGCCGGCCATCATGCTGCTGGTGCCGGGCAGCCTCGGCCTGAGCAGTCTCGCCAAATTCATTGAAAAAGATGTCTTGTCCGGTGTGATGACGGCATTCAGCATGATTCTCATCGCCGTCGCCTTGGTAACCGGCTTGCTGATGGCTAACGTCATTGTGCCGCCGCGCAAGACGCTGTAAAATTGCAAAGTTGGACTTGCGCGTGAAAGTTTTTAAAATTTTAAAAAGCAGCGTGCGCAAGTCCGACTTTGCACAATTGGAGAATGCCATGAACAAAAAAGATTTTCAAATTCTCTACGACTTCAACCGCTGGGCGAATGGCCGCGTGCTCGACACCGCTGCGAAGCTGACAACAGAACAATATATGCGCGACTTGTCAAACAGCTTTCGCTCTATACGCGACACGCTGACGCATATTCTTGCCGCCGAGTGGATTTGGCTCCGGCGCTGGAAAGGCACCTCGCCAAAAGCTCTTTACGATCCGGCAGACTTTCCAAACATTGAAGCGTTGCGGGCGAAGTGGGCCGAAGTTGAGCGCGAGCAGATGGAATTCGTCAACAGCCTGACCGAAGACGCACTGACGACGATGATTACTTATGTCAATATCAAGGGCGAAACCTGGACGTATGCGTTGTGGCAAATGTTGCAGCATCTGGTGAATCATTCCACTTACCACCGCGGCCAAATTACGACGATGCTGCGTCAGCTCGGGGCCGAGCCGGTGGCGACGGATTTTCTTTTATTTTTTGATAAAAACTAAGTGGGTTGAGCGAAGTCCGGCTGGCGCAGCCGAATTTTTAAATCTTGTAGCGTCGTCACGCGCAAGCCGGACTTCATATTATTCACGGAGATCATTATGACATTCCCTAAATTCATTCCACTCTCTACCTACCGTGAATACCCCATTGAGGAGATGAAGCAGCGCGCCGTCTCGTTTCGCGAAGAAATGCAGCGCCGACGCACGGTGCGATATTTCTCCAATCGGCCAGTGCCGCGCGAAGTCATTGAAGAATGCTTGCTTGCCGCCGGCAGCGCGCCTAGCGGCGCCAATTTGCAGCCGTGGCATTTTGTGGTGGTGAGCGATCCGATCATCAAACGCCAAATTCGCGAAGCGGCGGAAAAAGAAGAGCACGAGTTTTATCACGGTCGCGCGCCGCAAGAATGGCTCGAGGCGCTCGCTCCGCTCGGCACCGATGAGCACAAGCCTTATTTGGAAATTGCGCCATACCTTGTCGTTATCTTTGCACAAAGTTTTGGCCTGCTGCCGGATGGCCGCAAAGTGAAAAACTATTACGTCACCGAATCAGTCGGTATTGCCACTGGCATGCTGATCACCGCCATTCACCACGCCGGCTTGGTTTCGCTGACCCACACGCCGAACCCGATGGGCTTCTTGAATCAAGCTCTCGGGCGACCGGAAAACGAGCGGCCAATTATGATCCTCGTGGTTGGCTATCCGGCGGATAATGCCGTCGTGCCGGAGATTGGCAAAAAGTCATTGCAGGAGATTGCGACGTTTGTGTGAGGTTCGTAGTAGCCCCTTCAGGGGCCAAATCCACCAACATAGGCGCTGCTTGGATGGCAACTGTGAATGCAGATCAAC
>JBOHQZ010001228.1:0-2047 GCA_050732275.1 bacterium | reverse complement strand
CGAATCCGTTTTGGAGCGGAGCGACATCCCGCTTTGCGGGAAATCCGAGCACAGTGATCAGTTTTCAGTTGCCAGTGAGCAGTGAGATGAAGCTGGCGATTTACAACGCGAACGGCCAGCTCGTGCGCGCGCTGTATTCGGGAGAGATGCCGGCGGGGCGGTTCAGCGTCGTTTGGGATGGAACGAACGAGGCGGGCATGCCGGTAGCCAGCGGCGTGTATCTGTACGAGATCAAAGCGGGCACGTTTAAAGCGCAGCGCCGGCTCGTGTTGATGAAATAGCAGCATAAAGCGAACAAGCCGTGGCTTGCGAAAGCAGTTTCTAAAATTTTTTTGTTTTTCAACTTGTGGAGGTCGTATGAAACTTATCATTGACATAACCTGGGCATTGGGTGGAAATAGCCTTCACGCGCGCATGATGAAGTGCGCAGGCATGACGATCGCGGCGTTGATCTTCGGCATGCCCATCCGGGCGTCCAACGCCCAGGAATTGAGACAGCCCAAACTCAATATTGCTTACAAAATCATTGCCAAGCACAGCGGCAAATGTTTTGATTGTCACAAGCAAGACCATCAACTCTGGAAGCTCGAGGAAGTCAACCCCGCGCTTCCGTCCAACAGTCCTATTCAGGCGAAATACAATGAACTCGGCAGGGCAAAAGGTTTTTTGGGGAAGCCGGCGACCGAAGAGCGCGCCACACCGGATGGCATCGGGAAATTTCGCCATTTCGCGGGCGGCTCGATTTATTGGCATCCGAAAACCGGCGCCCACGAAGTGCGTGGTGACATTCGCAAGAAATGGTCCGAGCTGGGTTGGGAGAAAAGTTTTTTGGGCTATCCCACCACCGACGAGACCCCGCTTAGCGGGGATAAAGTGGGCCGCTTCAATCATTTTCAGGGCGGCTCGATTTACTGGCATCCCCAAACCGGTGTGCGCGTCGAGCGTGGCAACTCAAGGAAGTAACACAACAAGACTGAAACCAAGATGACTTCATCTCGGCGGTTTGGGTGAAGTCGTGCAAATAAAAACCGTAGCACTCGATTGGCGCGAAATCGGGCGTTTGAATGAAACAACCAGGAGGAACGCCATGTTAAGTCTTAAAAAGTTTAAAGCGGCATTTTTCACCAAAGTTGTTTCACTTTGCGTGATAAGTCCGCTCGTAGGCTCGGCAGCAATGGGACATCCCACTCTTCAATCTAACAGTCCCATTCAGATCAAATACAATCAACTCGGCGGAGCGCAAGGTTTTTTGGGGAAGCCGGCGACCGAAGAGCGCGCCACACCGGATGGCATCGGGAAATTTCGCCATTTCGCGGGCGGCTCGATTTATTGGCATCCGAAAACCGGCGCCCACGAAGTGCATGGCGACATTCGCAAGAAATGGTCCGAGCTGGGCTGGGAGAAAAGTTTTCTGGGATATCCCACCACCGACGAGACTACCACGCCGGATAAAGCCGGCCGCTTCAATCATTTTCAAGGCGGCTCGATTTATTGGCATCCGAAAACCGGCGCGCACGAAGTGCATGGTGACATTCGCAAGAAATGGTCCGAGCTGGGTTGGGAGAAAAGTTTTTTGGGCTATCCCACCACCGACGAGACCGCGACGCCGGATAAAGTGGGCCGCTTCAATCATTTTCAGGGCGGCTCGATTTATTGGCATCCCCAAACCGGCGTGAAAGCGAAACGCAATATTTCAGATACCCCGGTGTCAGATGAACCTCATATCGGCGGCGGCTTCACAGTTGTGGCTGATCCTACCGTCAGGGGCGTTTACGACATCGCACCCCGCCTTTTTTATTTGGATGCTGAATTTGAAATAACGTCTTATGTGGTGATCCATCCCCAAACGGCCTTAGGCAGTAGTATATGGTTTTACTGGGATCTTCTGGATATCCCGGATGCCCAGGGCGTTTTGTGGCAGGTTATTTTGGGTGGTTTCCCGCCGTTTTATAATGGCCGTTCTACAGATCTAAGGCTCAAAAACTTGGTAAGTTCCGGCTATGGCGTGGGCCGGAAGGGCAGCTTTAAAGTAGATTTTGTCAAGTTA
>JBOHQZ010001227.1:0-2048 GCA_050732275.1 bacterium | reverse complement strand
ACCGGCATCACCGTGCAGGAGACCGTTCCCGACAGCGTTTTGGATCGCGCCGACGAGATCGAGCTGGTCGATCTGCCGACGGAGGAGCTGCTCAAACGCCTGGCTGAAGGCAAAGTCTATGCACCCGAGCGCTCCGCTACGGCGGTGCAAAACTTTTTTCGCAAGGGCAATCTCACGGCATTGCGGGAAATCGCCTTGCGCAAAACCGCCGAACGCGTCGGCATGGACTTGCAGGAATACATGCAGGCCAACCGGATTGAAGGCCCGTGGAAAACGGTCGAGCGTCTCATGGTGGCGGTTGGTGCGAGTCCCTATTCCGAACAACTCATTCGCTGGACGCGGCGTCTGGCTGCGACAATGGAAGCGCCGTGGATCGCCGTCTATGTGCAAACTTCACTCGGCTTGACCGAAAGCGAACAGACTCGCTTGCGACAAAACATGGCGCTGGCGCGAGAGTTGGGAGCGGAGTTGGTGACAACAGTTGATGAGGATGTGGTCAAAGCGCTGGTCCGTGTCGCCCGCCAGAAAAACGTCACACAAATCATCGTCGGCAAATCGTTGTCAAGATCGTTTTGGGATTTTGCGCGCGGCGGCGCACTCGTCGATCGCCTCATCGCCGACAGCGGCGGCATCGACGTGTACGTGGTGCAAAGCGATCTTTCCATCGCCACGCCGTCCAAGCCCTCTCGGCTCCAGTTTCGCTCCGGCGCGTCGCAATATCTTTATGCTTGCGGCGCGGTGATTTTGGTTTCAATTTTATGCGCCTGGGCTTCTGCCATTATCGACTATCGCTCAGTCGGCATGTTTCTGCTCTCCACGGTTTCACTGCTGGCCTTGCTGGTGGGGCGCGGTCCGATCTTCGCGGCTGCAACGCTCAGCGCCTTCATTTGGAATTTTTTCTTTATTCCGCCGCGTTTTACTTTTCACATTTACGCCTTTTCAGATGCGCTGATGGTCGGCATGTACTTCATCATCGCACTGGTGGGAGGCGCATTGACGGCGCGCGTTCACGGCCGCGAAATCGCCGTGCGCCACCGCGAAGAACAAGCCATAGCTCTTTACACATTGGCAAAGGAGCTTAACAGCGCCAAATCGCTTGATGACATCATGCGCATCGCCGAGCATCAAATCGGCAGAACGTTCAATGCTCGCATCGGCTGTTTTCTGCCGCAAGGCGCAGACAAGCTTTCACCGCAGCCGCATTCGGCGAGCACCTTCACATCCAAATCCGAAAAGGAATGGAGCGTCGCCTTGTGGGTTTATCAAAATCGCAAGCCCGCCGGCCGCGGCACGAGCACGCTGCCCTTTGCCGAAGCGATTTATTACCCGCTGCTCACCGCCGATGAAGCGGTTGGCGTCATCGGCATTGCCCCGCTTTTGTCGCGGCCACTCACGCTCGAACAGGAAGGGCTGCTGCAAACTTTCCTGCACCAGATTGCGATTGCAATCGAGCGCGAAATGTTGCGCGCCGCCGCGGAACAAGCGAATCTGCTGACGGAATCCGAGCGTTTGTACAAAACACTGTTCAATTCCATCTCGCACGAGTTCAGGACGCCGATTTCCGCCATCATGAGCGCTTCCGAAAGCTTGCTGCACGCCGGCGCCTCGCAGCGGCCTGAGATCAAAACCGCGCTCGCAAAAGAAATCCATTGGGCGGCGGAAAGATTGAATCGTCTTATCGAAAATTTGCTGGACATGACCAGGCTCGAATCCGGCCTGATTCAACCCAAGCTTGATTGGTGCGATGTACACGATTTGATTAATACCGCCGTCAAAAAACTGGGCGCCGAGCTGGCCGGCCATTCCCTGTCGGTGAGCGTCTCTCCGGACATGCCTTTGCTCAAAATCGATTTTGTATTGATGGAGCAAGCGCTTGCCAACCTTCTCCATAACGCCGCCGTATATACGCCCGCCGGCTCCGCGATTCAGATTCACGCATTCACGCAGGATGACAACGGCGTGATCACGATTTCCGACAATGGCCCCGGTTTACCTGTCGAGGCGCTGAGCCGCGTCTTTGAAAAATTTTATCGCGTTCGCGGCGCCCA
>JBOHQZ010001226.1:0-2054 GCA_050732275.1 bacterium | reverse complement strand
AAGATAATTAACAAAAACATCAGACGCTTCATAGCCAAATCTCCATAAATGATCGTCGATCGCTTGGCCCGCCGTCCCGCCACGATCAACAGGATTAAAAAATCAACCAATGCTATAGAAAAATTCCTCGCCTTGTTGCAATCGACTGCCGGTCTATCTTTTGGCGATCATAAAAAGCCCGCGAAGCGCGACGACGGTTGCGGCCGGCGCGATGAATAAAAGCAGCGCCAGGTAAATCCGGCCTAAAATCGGGCCGACTTCAGGCAACGATCGAATTTGCGGAGTGGTAAATGCCGAGATCAGCACCAAGCCGATGGCCACGAGCACAAAGGCTTGCATCTCGCGCGTCTTGACATTCAGAAAACCCACGACCAACCCTAATATCGTCAACAAAGGCAGAATCCAATTCGCCGTTATGAAACCGGCAATGAGGCTGACAACCACGCCAGCGATAAAAGCAATGCCGCCGATCTTTTCCATTTTGCGCTCCTAGTTTTTTTAGAATGTAAGTCCGCCGCCCAAGATCAACTGCGTGTCATCCGCGATCGTGACTTTCGCCTGAATGAAGGGAATGACCGGCCGGCGGCTAAAGCTGATTCCGGTGAGCAAGTTCAAGCCAACGTCGGTGTTGTCGAAATCCTCGTAGGAAAAATGGGCGATTCCCAAGCCGCCGCCGAGATAAAAAATCGTGTTGCTGCGCGAAGGCAAGTCATAGTGCAGATCGGCGTTGATGGTGAAAAAGGATCCCGGCTCGACGAACACGTATTCAAAATTCGGCGTGAACATCCAATGGCGTTGAATCTTGTTCAACAAATGCGCGCCCACGAAGCCGTGGTCTTGATCCAAGTAAAAACCGCCGCGCACGCCAAAATGAGTTTGCGCCTCAGCATGATCAAAAGCCGCCGCGCTCAATGCTAGCACGGCAACAACCGTGAACATCCATTTGTTCTTCATCATCTTCTCCTTTAGAGTTATCAACGCGACTGGCCGCCGTATGTCAAGCTCATGCTTTCGTCGATTTCTTTTAACAAGAGTTCCAAATCAAGCATGGCCTCTTCCATATCGGCTTTCATATAAGGCCAGGCTGCTGGCGTGGCCGCCCGCAGATATTCCAATTTTCTGCCGATGTTATTTTTTTCGCGCACCACTTCGACGATCTGCGCATTCAGCTCGGCTTCGGCATTACCTTGAAAAGTCTCAACAGCGTCGATCACCCGGCCAATGCGACGATCTATTTGGTCGAGGCCGGCCGCGATCGTGCTGATAAAATTTTCTTTGCTTTTTTGAAAAGCACGATCTGACCGCAAACTCGCACACCCCCCGAGCGCCAGAACGAATCCCAAACAGATAACAATGACGTTGCGTTTCATGAGGCATTCTCCGGTTCCGTTTAACCACTACACGTTGCATTATACAAAATTGATACCAACAGGCGCTCATAAAAACTTTCGGGAGATGCACCTTTGTTTTTCTTGATTTATCTTTGGCGCTATGGCAAAAAGAAAATTAGAGAACATGCGAATGAAAAAAGAATGGCGTAATTTTTACATTGAAGCACAAATTCAGTGGATAATTTTACGTATTGCCTCATCAACGGGTGAAACAGTGTTACAACAAAAGAAAATAAAAACTGTCTTTAATTAGCGTTGATTCGCGCTCATTCGCGGTTGCCCTTTGTTTGGTTGCGGCTTGCCCGCATTGGGCTAAGTTAACATTGTCAAGTTATTTCTACGGAGGAAAGGATATGAGCAGAGCACATTTGTCTGTGATGGTTGGGATGTTGCTGTTGCCAATACAAATTTTCAGCCAAGCGGCGAAGCAAGCGATTTTGCCGCCGGAATTAAAATGGAACGGCAAAAGTGAAGCTCTTGTCGCTGTCAAAAATGATGCGTGGATCACGCCCGTGGAGCAAAGCGATTTCACGCGCACGCCGCGCTATGACGAGACGATGAAATGGCTGCAAAAACTGGTTGCCGCTGCGCCGGAGCTGAAAATGATTTCACTCGGCAAAAGTCCGGAGGGCAGAGATATTTGGATGGTGATCGCCTCGAAAG
>JBOHQZ010001225.1:0-2060 GCA_050732275.1 bacterium | reverse complement strand
CAGCAATGGAGCTTGGTTTGGAATTTTACATTCTCTCCGGCGAGTTTGGCTTGATTCCATCGCAACAGCCTATTCCGTTTTACGATCATCTCCTGCGCCCGGAGGAAGTACCGGTGATGGTAGAGCGAGTGAACCAACAACTTCACGAGCATGGCGTGGCCAGTCTGGTGTACTTCACGCGGCCGCTAAAGAGTAGCCGCGAACTACTTCCCTATTATAAAACGATCAAAGCCGCTTGCCAGCGAGCCACGTTGCCGTTTTTTATGGTGGAACTTTCGAACGAGACGATGACCGCTTAACACTTCACGAGCAATAATCTACTTGAACGAATCATTCCGGAGAATAGAACAAAATGAAGAGCATCCTGTTTCGACTCATTATCACTTCAACCATTATCGGCCTCGCCCATCAAGCCTTGGCGCAACATCCCAAAGAAGCAATTTGTGACGTATGTCGTGTACACGAAGGCGCCAGCGAGCCGGAAAAAGTCGTGGCCTCGAGCGAGTATCAAGGCGCAATGCATTATTTTTGCTCCAAGAAATGCAAAGAGACCTTCGATAGTGACCCAGAGGCCTATCTGCCGCCGGTGCTGCCGCGGCCGGCGCCCAATTTTACTCTTCCAAATTTGGCGGGCGAAAAAATCGCGCTGGAGAGCTCTCGCGGCAAAGTGGTGTTGATCGACTTTTGGGCCACATGGTGCAAGCCTTGTGTGAAAAGCATGCCGGCGCTGCAAAAATTGCACGATCAGTTTGCTTCCAAAAATTTCACTGTGTTGGGAATTTCCACCGATGAAGATGGCAAGAAAAAAGTCGAGCCGTTTATCAAAAAACTCAAAATCGTCTATCCCATTCTTTTGGACGCCAAAGAGAACCCGGCTTGGGAAACTTACAAAGTCAAAGTGATCCCGATGATGTTTTTGGTCGATCCGAAAGGGCAGATTGTCCGGCAATGGGTTGGCGAAGCGGATATGAAAGAAGTCGAAAACGCCATCGCGGGCTTGGTTGAAAAAAGTGAGCAGGATTGATTCGATCTTACGGTTTGCAAGGCAAAACGCTAAGATTTTTTGCAGATCTTTTTCATTGGGAATGACAATCTCCCCTTTCAAATGAAAAATGCGGTAACTCAGAACAGCGATGACTCAAAAATCCAATCTACTTCTGAGTAAACGGATGCGCTGGCGAATCCCGTTTTGATCTTTCCCACGCCATTTGCAAAATGCCAGCTCGATGAAAGTGCGCTGTAGTTGTTTGAGCGTCCACCATGCAGAGATACCACGCGCCCACAAAATTCGCCGGCGCGCGCGATAGCGGCCCCAAGCCGTGAGCATCGCCGCCGGAGAAATGTAAGGATGGTTTGATTTCAGCTCACCGGCGAGCTGCGTGGCGATCACTTCCGCTTCTTTGCGCAAAGACAAGTTTGTTGCGATGCCGACGCCGGCCACAAACGGGCCGTTGATGAGCGCGACGCGAATCGCGGCTTGCCAAAAATCCCACGCATGGGGTTGATTAAAAACGCGATCGAAGATTCCCTGCACGGCGCGGCTATTCCACAAAGCATGCGCAATAATGGCGGCGGTCAATCCGAGCATCGGCAGTGCAATTTGCAGCCATCGCCGCGAGGTTTGCCGGCTCAGCCCGAGACCAAGTCCGGTCATCGCCGTGTAAGTTGCGTGGCCGGCCAAGCCCATCAACACGACGCGCAAGATGAATTGAAAGGTCTGCATTTGTTGGCCGATGCCGAGCGCAGGATCATATTGAAAAAAATAACTCGCGTTCTCAGCAGTAGCGAAGCCGAGTCCCACCATAGCACCATAAATAATGCCGTCCAACGCATCGTCAAATTCGCTGGCGGCGTACTGAAAGATCAAAAACAGAATAGCGCCCTTGGTCAACTCCTCCGTGTACGGCGCAGCCGTAGCGAGTTTCACGCCAATGAGACGAGGCGCGATGCCATTGAGCAAACCGGCAAGCGCTGCGCTGACGACCGCACCCCAAAGCAAGCCCACCAACAGCATGTGCCAGGGCTCCTTCTCGTTGCGATCGATCCACGCCACGATCCAA
>JBOHQZ010001224.1:0-2074 GCA_050732275.1 bacterium | reverse complement strand
ACCTGCAACTGTCACTGTTTTTACTGCCACTGCCACCTGCAACTGTCACTGTTTTTACTGCCACTGCCACCTGCAACTGCTACTAAACTATGGCTACTCTCTCATCTAAAAATTTCATTCTTGAGATCGTCACCCCCTTCCGCAAGATTTTTTCCGAGCCGGTTTCGGCTATCATTGCGCCTGGGGAAGAAGGCTACTTCGGCGTTTTGCCCAAGCATACACCGCTGCTTACTAGCTTGCAGACCGGCCATCTCAAAGTTGAGCAAAACTTTCCCGGCCAGGAGCCGCGCGAGCTGTATTTCGCCATCTCCGGCGGCTTTGCGGAAGTTTTGCCGGCCGGCGTCAAGATTTTTGCCGAAACCGCCGAGGCCGCCGCCGAGATCGACGCGCCGCGCGCCGAGGAAGCAAAAAAGCGCGCCACGGAGCGTTTGCAACAAGGCCGCAAGCAGTGGGATTTGGATCGCGCCCGCGCTGGGCTGGAACGCGCCAAAAATCGGCTGGAGGTGGCGCAACGCAACAGGTGAGAAGCATTAGGTTTTTCAAAACATACAATTGTGAATGTTGAGCGGTTCGGATGGAACCCAAAGCACGAAGTGCATTGAAACTTCCGTTTTTGTTGTCGGGGGCCACGACTATTCCCCACATAATTTGAATTAGGGCTACGAGTATTCCCCACCTCAGGGCACGAATTTTTCCCACTTTTCAGGCTGCGCCCGTGGGGCTAAGCTCTTCGGGGTGTGAAGTCTTAAATTATCCGTTTCCTGCGTTCACGAAGCGTGGGTGAAAGAGCTGGACTTTTCACGGTGCGAATTGGTCAAAGGGTCTTTTTTTGTCCGCGATTGTTCGCATTTGTCCCTGCCCTCGAAATAAAAAGAGAATGACCCTTGAAAAAGTTCTTGCATTTGGCGCAAAGTTTTGCGTATCTTAATACCACTT
The DNA here is from genome assembly GCA_050732275.1 of bacterium. Lineage (GTDB taxonomy): Bacteria > Zhuqueibacterota > Zhuqueibacteria > Zhuqueibacterales > Zhuqueibacteraceae > Zhuqueibacter. Next base: position 1,138 of record JBOHQZ010001224.1, on the reverse strand, counting down.
TTGGGACGACCAAAAAGATTTTTTGCTGGTTTGCCTTCCCGCGGAAAAATTTGCGAGTATTTGCAGACAGGAGAAAGACAAGAGCGCTCGGACTCCTTCTCAAGCTGTGCTGCCGAACGCTTTTGCCTTTCCGATTCGGTTCAATTTATATATCGGTTTTCGTTATTTTCGATGGATGATTTTGCGCCGGCAAGGCGACATCTTTTGATTGCACTGCTCGGCCGTACGCCGCAGGTGTTGACCGAGACGCTATACGCTTTGTGCGTTGATCGGGGCATACCCATCTCCGAAGTCTGGGCGATCTCCACACAAGAGGGCATGAAAGCGGCACTCGACAATCTGCTCGATCCTCAGCACGGGCGCTTCTTTCGGATGCAAAAGGACTATCCAGCGCAGTGCGGTCAAGTGCGTTTTTCGACCGAGCAAATTCTCGTGGCGCAAGACGGACTTTTGCCGCTGGCGGATATTCGCAGCCGCCAGGATAGCGAGACTTTTCTCGAATTGATTTTGCGCGTGCTGTGGGAAAAAACCAGCGATCCGCACACTGCCATGCACTGCTCTTTGGCCGGCGGCCGCAAAACCATGAGCACCTACATGGCGTTGGTCATGCAAATGCTGGGACGAGAGCAGGACAAGCTTTATCACGTGCTGCTGACCCCGCCGGAAGCCGAGCATCATGTGGATTTTTACTATCCTGCGCCAGTGTCGCAAATTTTGCCCTTGCCCGATGGCCGCGAGTTTGACAGCGCCCAGGTAAAAGTGGAGTTGGTCGAGATTCCGTACGTGCGCTTGCGGGAGCGTTTGCCGGTGGAACTTCTCGAACGCCGCGCCTCTTTTGCCGAGTTGTTGCAATGGACGCAAGCCGAAATCGCCGCGCTGCCACGCGCGCCCCTGCTGCAACTCGTTCCAAAACGCCGGCTGCTGCGCATCGGCGGCCGGGAGATCGAGCTCCCGCCTATTGAATTTTGTTTATATTGGCACTTTACCGAACGCAGCCAAAAGCGCCCGCAAACCATTCCGCGTGAAGCCTACGAGCAGTATTTTGAAAAGCCCGAGGGCAGCGCCTTTTTTCGCGCTGCGAGCTTGCGAGATCTGATGGCGAAATACCGCGCTCTCGACAGCGCCGCCGGCATGCTCA
>JBOHQZ010001223.1:0-2075 GCA_050732275.1 bacterium | reverse complement strand
GGACATCAATTCATATTTTTTAGAGGGCGGCTTGCGTGTACTAACGACTACGAAGTCAATTCCTCCATCGTTACACATTCCGATTATTGACAGAGAGGTGTTCATTTTGCTTGAAATCAATAGAACCTCTTATGAGTTTCATAAGACGAAAGCCAACGAAAAGCGATGGGTTTCTGTTGGTGGCCCAAATTTTTACCTATGGGGATCACCTCTGGAGAATCTACGTTCGGAGAAAGACACGACCAAGGCAATTAGTGGTAACGCATTCATAGGTTTTCAGCTTGGGGTTGAATGGGAAAAGTCGGATACTGTGGCATATCGGGATAAAGAAATCCTAATTTACAACTTAGGTATTACAGTAAAATATTCTCATTTCGCCACAATTAGCCTATATGCTGAGTACGGACTTATTGACCTCGAGTCATTTATTGTGAGTGAAACGCAAGATTATCGTACTAAAGTTTCACTAAAGTTAGACGCCAGTATTGGTCCGGTGATCTTTGCACCAATGTTCACTTATGAGCGTGACACACGTCCGCCACTAAACGCACCTAGTAAGAAGGATTATAAATTGAACATGTTTCTTCAGATAAACACTACTTTTTTCTAGACCCGTCATCGCTGCGTAAGCTACATAGACCTTATTCTCAGCCCGATTATCTTTATTGTATGTTCAATATGTATACTCACTCCGGCAGCGCCAAATTCGGCCTCCCTTCAAACTTCGGCGGCTCGCCGCCCTTCTCCTCCAGCAGTCGCGAAGCCTCGACGATGGCGCGCTCCAATTGCGGATCGACGCCGCGCAAATGCGAGGCGGGATCGAAATCCACTTCGATGTCCGGATCCACGCCGTAGTTTTCAATCTGCCATTGCACATCGGTGAACCAGAACGAGTATTGCGGCTGCGTGGTGCGGCCGCCGTCAACCAGGTTGTAGCGATGATCGATCCCGATGACGCCTCCCCAGGTTCGTTTGCCAATCAACGGGCCGATTTTCAGCAGCTTGAAACTATGGCAAAAAATATCGCCATCCGATCCGGCAAATTCGTTGGTGATCGCCACAAGCGGGCCGCCGATGGAATGATATGGATACGGCTGCGGCGTCCCCCAACGGCGCACGTCGTAACCAAGCGGCCGGCGAATTAGTTTTTCCAACAGAAGCTGCGAAACATTGCCGCCGCCGTTATAACGCACGTCGACAATCAAGCCTGCTTTATTCGTTTGCGCCAGATAGTAACGATGAAATTCGATCAAGCCTTCCGTGCCCATGTCGGGGATGTGCAAATACCCGATTTTGCCGCCGGTCGCTTCCACCACCCGCCGCGAGTTCCGCTCCACCCAGTCGCGATAACGAACTTTGTATTCATCGCGCAGCGTTTTTATCGTGACGTGGCGCGGCGCGCTGTCCGGCGTTGGAGATTGCACGGTTAACACCACCTCCTGCCCGGCGGCATTTGCCAACACCTGGCCGGGAGTCACCGTCGCGCTCAGTGGCACGCCGTTGATCGCCAGCAGGGCTTCGCCTTCGGAAATATTGATGCCGGGTCCGCACAGCGGGGACGAGTAATCTTTCATCCACACATCGCCACGAAAAATTTTCGCGAACACATACCGTTTATTTTCGGCATCGTAATCCAAATCGGCGCCGAGACGGCCGATGGTGTACCACGGCGTGGAGCGATAATCGCCGCCAGCCTCGTAAGCGTGCGAGGTGCCCAGTTCGCCTTGCATCTCCCAAATCAAATCCGAAAATTCCGAGCGCGTGGCAACTCGATCGAGCAGCGGGAAATAGCGGTCATAAATTTTTTGCCAATCCACGCCCGACATTTCCGCATTCCAAAAAAACTCCTTTTGCAAGCGCCACGCTTCGCGAAACATCTGCTTCCATTCGGCGCGCGGCTCGACGGAGAATTTGGCGCGATCGAGGTCGAGCCAGCCGTTTTTTCGCGTCGCCGAGCTGTCGGAGTTGTCGCCCGGTTTCTCGCCGGCTTTCAAGACGCGCACGCGCCGGCCGCTGCGATAGCTCAACGTCTTGCCGCCGTTGGCGACTTGGATGGATTGAACATCATACGCGAT
>JBOHQZ010001222.1:0-2075 GCA_050732275.1 bacterium | reverse complement strand
GTGATAAACTTCTCGAGATCAGCCGCGAAGCGCTTTGGCTCTTCCCAATGAACGCTATGGCCGGCGCCAGAGTAGATCACAAGTTTTGAACCTGCGATACCGGCCGCGAGAGCAACCTGATCGTCCCGAAGAAAGTACGCGTCCTTATCGCCCCAAACAATGAGCGTGGGCGCTTTGATTTTGCCAAGCTCGCCTGAAAAATCAGATTCCATTAAACCTTTGAGCGCCGCTTTCCAGACATGCGCCGGCACCTTCATACTCTCCTGCACCACAGTGTCGAGATATGTTTCCGGCACGGGCTGGGCAAGCGTGCTCTTTTGAAACTCTAGCGCAAAGCTCGGGTCGATCGGATCTTCAAGCTTTGATACAGCCATGTCCCAAAACTCCTGAATACCCTTGTCACCTTGCAACGTCGTGAACGAGCCCACGAGCACAAGCCCCAGCGTGCGTTCCGGATAGTTCATCGCAAAACATTGGGCGACATAACTGCCCATGGAATGGCCGACGATAACAGCTCGCTTGAGACCAACCACGTCCATGAACGCCACAACGTCCGCCGCGAAATCACGAGGATGATAGTCCGCCACCGGGCGCTCGGAATCGCCATGGCCTCTTTGTGAAAGCGCGAAGGCGTGGATAGACTTGGACAAATATGGCAACACCAGCTCGAAGGAGCGCCACGAATCAGTGTAGCCGTGTAGAAGCAGCACGGGAATGCCCGAGGGATTTCCTTGCTCAACATATTGCAATTTAACCTTGTTGGGAAGCGCAACAGACTTGATAACGAATGCCATGTCAACCGGGCCCTCCGCTAAGCCTTTGTCTTCCGCGGGTTGCTTTGCCAGGCCAAGCTGATTTGCAGGAGCGGCAACGCATAGCAACGCCGCCGCGAGCAGGACACGCGGCCGGCTTATCATGTTTTGAAACATAATTGTCTCCTCATGTGAATGATTTGAGTTTACGTCCATTAAAACAGAAAAAGAAAAAATTCTCAACAAGCTTTCAAAGCGGCAAACAAAACATTCAGGCGTTGTACGTCTCAATGCGCTCGAGGTGCAGGACTCCGGCTCCCGGATCGTCATGATCTGCAGCAAGCATGCACTGGAAATATCCGCGACCCACGAGGCTTTTCGCCGCGTTTTTAACGGCTTGCTCGGCGTCTTCGCGGCTTTTCCAATAGGCCAAATCAACCCACTGATTATTCTTCCCTTTTAAAAGTTCTCGCCAGATAAATCCTTTTTGTTTGCTCGAGAACTCTTTTGGGAGCTCTTCCGACGCCTGCAAGAGTGTCTTTTCATCGAAGCCTTCAGCTAATTCAAAAGGCGCCCATTCAACAATCATGTTTTTGGCCATAGCGTTTTTCCTTTAACGTTGTGTCTACAGAATTCAACAGACAAAATCGTACTACGCAAGGCGCGCCTAGAGCATATTTTCTTTTAGCTTTGCTGTTCGCGCTATGCCCTTCGCCCTTAGCGCTCTGCCCTACGTCCGATGCCACAATTCATGATGCCGCGCATGCGTTTCCAAATACGCGCCGGCACTGTAGTGTTTGTCATAAAATTCCAAATCAAGATGATGCGCTTGCAAATACGTCAGAATGAAAATCGACGGCACGGTGCCGGGAAATTTGCCGAACTTATCAAACACGTATTGCGCCATGAGCGTCACGCATTCCTTGAACTCTTCGCTGTGAACTTTGCCGGCACCGCGCACGCGCGCATTCTCGCGATACGGTCCGGAGGTGTTGGCATTGAACGGGCCGCCCGCCCCGAATTTGCGTTGAACAAAGGCTTCAACTGCAGCGCGCATATCTTTGTAATGCGGCGGACAAAAGCCTTCGAACACACCGGGCAATCCGGTAATATTCGGCAACGGCCAGCGCTCGTCGGTGTCATAACGGAAACCCAGTCCTGGCATTTCAGGATCGCCGCTCGCGCCGAGCACGCTTATCGGCGTGATACCGTCGAACATCCAGCCGCCGAGGCCTATGGCCTGAAGCATCAACGCGCCCGCATAGCATGCGGTAGAAAGCTCTGCGGTCACCTCGGCGAGCGACAACTGCTCGACATAGGTGA
>JBOHQZ010001221.1:0-2078 GCA_050732275.1 bacterium | reverse complement strand
TAATCGCACGCGAACAAATGGCCGTCACGAAAAGTCATGCCGTTGGTTTTTCCAAAGGTGAATGGTGATTCGCGCGCCGTCAGAAAAGTGTCAGCTCGGCCGTTCGCGAGCTTGGTGATCCAGCCGCCATAACAATTCGACACGAACAGCGCTCCCTTGCCGTCCCACGCCGGCCCTTCAGGAAAATTCAGGCCCTCGGTGGCTTTTTCCCAAGCCGCACTATCGTTCGCCGCGATCGCGTGATTCGCACCATTCTTTGCAGCGCGATCGGCGTTTTTTTCGCACCCGGCCAGTGCGATGAAAATCAAACACGCCATCATTGTGATTAAATTATTATTATTTCTTAATCTCATCAGCACGTTCCATTTCTGTTTGTCAAGGCAAAATTATTTAGTCAGTTACAAGTGAACTCTTTGCAAAAAAAGTAAAAGCTTTTCCGCCGAGACGCACCGAAGACACCGAGATTCGCCGAAAATTTTTTCGGCGACACTCGGTGATTTCGGCGAAGTTCGGCGGATGAACTTTTTCCTGTTTGGTTGCGACTAACCCGTGTTATGGTAAAACGATTGCGCTTAAAATCTAATGAAGCTTTTAATCGTTTTGCCCTTCTTTGAGATGCTAAATCTTGATAAAGATTTTCTTTTTATAAAAAATCGTCATGATACCGAGCCAGAACGACACATACGCCAGGGCATATCCCAGCGAGCCATTCAGATTGCCAAACACCGGGACAAATATATTCTCATAAATCCAGCCCTGCAAACTGATGCGGTCCGCCGTGACTTTGATCAAACTAATGAGCCGCACCGTGGCTTCGGCCAGCACGTAGAGCGCGATCGGATTCATGCCGAAAATCACAAACGGTTTGATCCATTTGGTGTAGCCTTTGATCTCGATGAGGTAGTAGCACATCGCGAGAAAGATCAGCGCCATACCGGCCATGAAGAGGACATACGACGGCGACCACAGCGGTTTGTTGATTGGAAACCAACCGTTCAAAATGCTGCCAATCAGCAAGCCGCCAACGCCGGCAAAGAACAATCCGGAAACCGTTTCATGCTGCGGCTTGGCTTGCCGCAGCCAATTGCCGGTGAACACGCCGATGAGCGCCGTGGCAATCGCCGGGATGGTGCTGAGAATGCCTTCCGGATCATAATCGAAATATTTGCCGACTCTCCACGTGTGGCCGTGCAAAACTAAAGTGTCAAAATAAGCCGCGAGGTTGATGTCTTTGCCGAGCGAGCCGACGTATGTGGTCATTACACCATCTTGATTCACCGGCACGGGCACGAGCTTCATAACGATCCAATAAAAAGCCAGCAGCCCGATCGCCCAATATGCTTGTGACCGCGGCTTGAAATGCAAGACAATGAGTGAAGCAAAAAAATAGACGACCGCGATGCGCTGCAACACGCCCATAATACGCACCTTCGCCAGCGTGTCGGAAAACCAGTTATATCCTGCCGGGATATCGGTGGGAATGAGATAGAGAAACAATCCCAGCCCAAAGAGAATCAGCATTCGCCGCACGATTTTCCAATACGTGCCCTTCGGTTTTTCTCCGGTTTGCAAAATTTTGCCAAACGAATACGCCATGGCAACGCCGACAATGAAAAGGAAAAACGGAAACACGAGATCGGTCGGCGTCCAGCCGTGCCATTCCGCGTGCCGCAGCGGAGGATAGACGTGCGACCAACTGCCGGGGTTGTTGACCAAAACCATGCCGGCAATCGTTACCCCGCGAAACACATCCAGCGACAGCAATCGATCTTTTGGCGAAACGGGCATGTCTTTCTCTTTTTTTTCCGTAGTCCCGGCCCCTTGTGGGCCGCTGTCGAAGCCAACGAATTAGAGATTTCGAAAGTGCCCCACAAGGGGGCAAGACTACAACTTGATATGGTCGAACTAAGTCATTGCGAGCGGAGCGAAGCAATCCCTCTCGCGCCAACCTAACAATTGCTTCTTTGCTCCGCTTGTTTTTCGCAATGACTCGTTCGTAGTAGCGCCTTCAGGCGTTTAACTCTTGCCGGAGCGCCACGCCTGAAGGCGAAACTACAAACTAAAATCAGCGTTTCTCG
>JBOHQZ010001220.1:0-2082 GCA_050732275.1 bacterium | reverse complement strand
TTGAGGTTGCCATCGCGGTCGTACTTAACGATCTTGTAACTCCAGTCTCGCGCGACGCTGAAACTGTTGCCGGCGACGTAAACATTGCCTTGCGCATCGACGGCAATGGCGACCGCTTCATCTGGATTGGCTACGCCCGTAGGGGTGGCGTCTCCATTTTCCTGCCGGCTCCAGATACGGTTGCCCGTGCTGCGATCATATTTGATCGTGCCAAAGCCATAATCACCATTTGGCCCGGCGATCTTGCCCGTGACATAAACATAAGCGTCATCGAGAGCAAGGGCAGCGGCCTCGTGATCATAAGCTTGCAGCCCCTTCTCAACGACGGGACCCCAAGCGATATTGCCATCTTGACTGTATCTGGTGGTGCCGTAATTGTAATCTTGCCCGGCATCGGTGACTTTGCCCGTCACATAGACGTTGCCGGCCTGATCAACGGCAATACCAACGGCTTCGTCGGACAAATCTTGAAAATAGGCGACGCGCCGTCTCCACACTTCCTGCACCTCAGAGGCGTCGCCTTTTGCAAGCGTACGCTGATTTTGTGCAAACAAGCTGCCGGTTTGGTTATACATAGGTGTCGTGGCGCAAAGCGCACTTATTGCTGCCGTAACAAATAAGCTTGTCTTCATAAGACGACTCCTTGAAGTAGAGAAAAAAGTTCCACCGCAGGGGCGATGTCGAGCGCATAACTCCATGCCGTTCTTAGAAAAACGGCCGTGGAAAAAGCTTGACACAGGTTTGCCCCTGGTTTATTTGCTAACTTAAAACCAGATTATTCCATCCATGGCGGGGTGGTGGTCGCTTCATGACCGGAGAGTGGTCCCGATTTTTCGCTGTAACCGAAGGCAAATCGGGGTAGAGGTGAAAAGCAAGCCAAGCGCGAGAGGAGAGGTATGTTTTAAAATTCCATCGTCTCCCTCACACCAAATTTTACAAAAGCTTTACTTCAGCCCAATATAATGAGGTAATATTGCCTGCCCTAATCCGCACACTTTTACCGGCACCGGAGGCGAAGTGCGGAAATTTTTATGCTTATTTTCGAGCAGCCAAATGACTTTTAAGTAAATCGTAAAACGTAATGCGTAAAACGCTAAATTGCCGTTTTACGCATCACGTTTCATATTAGATCAACTGACCGGCCACTAAAAGCGTTGGGGAAGTTGGAATGCATCAAGCTGAGGGCATGGCACATTGAGCAAAGCGACAACTTTTGCCCTCCGCTCTATGCCCTCAGCCCTCCGCTATTTCAGCAATGTCATGCGCTTGGTTTGACTAAAAGTGATTTCGCCATTCTGTCCGCGCGCGACGATCTGATATAAGTAAACTCCGCTGGCGATGGAACGGCCTGCTTGGTTCTTGCCATTCCAATGTATTCCATGCCGGCCTGCCGCCATCTCGCCATCAACCAGCGTACGGACGAGCTGACCGGTTTCCGAATAAATTTTCACGATGACTTTGCCGGCGGCAGGTAGCGCGAATTTGATCATCGTGCTCGGGTTGAACGGATTCGGATAATTCTGCTCGAGCTGGTAAACCAAAGGAGGCGCAGCCAGTTCATCATTGCCGGCTATCTCGCCGCGCTTGCTCAACGCCTGCGGCTTGATCTCCAAACCGACAACCGCCCAGTCAACGTTGCCACTGAACGAACCATCGACGGTTACGGTTGCAGCCGAAACGACGTTTTTATCCTGCACCGCGATTGAAGCGATGCCGCCGCCGGAACCCTGTTTAAATTCAGCTCGCTCCGCATAGCCTGCTCCCGGCGTATGGCTTCTTGACCGCATGGCTGCTGCGCCATAGGCCATGGCTCCATTAACTGTGGTGGTCAAACTAAACGAATAGAGATTATTTTCCACACCACTAGCGCAAGCGCCATTGACTCCGTTGCTATTGCCGGAAACGATGTTGCCGACAGGATTCACAGCCGCAACCCCGGAGTATCGTGACACCGCAATGACGGCGTTACTTGGAGTAATCGCCAGTGTGGCCGTAACCGCCCCATCGCCACTCGGCGTACCCTGCGCCATCCAGATATCAACGCCGGTGTTACTGAGACCGGAGCACTGTGATTTCACCAGC
>JBOHQZ010001219.1:0-2082 GCA_050732275.1 bacterium | reverse complement strand
GGATAAATTAAACCCAACTGATAAAGCATTCGTTGGGCTTAATTTATCCGTTGGTGATGTTTTTTTGAATTGGCTCGATCAACGATGAATTCAGAATCTCAAACACCTTCTCTCCAAATCGAATTAGCCGAATACTGCCAAACCCACCATCTCACCAAATTTGCGCCCGAAGAAATTCTCGAGCTTTTAAAAGACGGCGAATCGGCGGATTGGCTCATGTCCATGCTCGTGCCGGCAGAGCGACAAAGCCAGCATGCCCGTTTGGCTGAATTGCTGACCAACCTCCGGCAAGAAGTCTACCAAGAACCTCCGCCCGCGCCATCGTCTGAAGCGATGGTTGAAACCGCGCCAGAAATCGCAGCGGCCGAGACTCCCGAAGAGCCGGCGATGGACGAAGCCGAGCTTGAAAAAATGGCGATGTCGATGCTGCCGCCGGGCGTCGATCCACGGCAATTCAAAAAATTCATGTCCTCGCCGCAAGGTGCGTTGATGGCGGACTTTGCGCAGTTTTGCCAGGAAAAGGGAGTGGATATGCAAAGTGCGGATGGCGGCAAGATTCCCGATGAAATTCGCGCGCTGCAAGACGAGTGGATGAAAACGCCCCGTGAAGCTTTAGAGGGCAAGACACCAGGCGAGCTGCTCGGCGGCCGTTCGCTCGTCCCGCAAAAAGTCGAAACCGTGCGCCGCACCGAGCCCAAAGTCGGCCGCAACGATCCGTGCCCGTGCGGCAGCGGGAAGAAATATAAAAAATGTCATGGGGCAGGAGTAGTCTAACAGCTCAGGATTTCCTTTCTTACCATAATTTCTTTGCCAAACAGTTAAGCTTCGGGATTCAAGTAAATCAATCCAAATTTACTTCGTAAAGCGACAGCCATTTGATTCAAGAAACCGTGATGTCCAAGTAGATTGCGTGGGATAGGATATTCCGAGAAAAGTATCTCAGTTTTATATTGAAAGTTCGAGACGATTTCGATTGTCACTTCATGGCCATAAGCGAGAATGGGGCCTCCCAACGTAGTTAATTTCTGTGTGCGTCCTTGCAAAACTTCAATCCCTAATTCACCCGCGATTTCCCGGGAAAATAGAGAAAAGGTCGATCCGGAATCAATAATGGCAAAATCGCTTGCCCTCAAACCGTTATGCAAAAACGTGACTTCGATGGCCGGCAGAGGGATAGTGAGCTCTTTGCGGCCACCAGTTTCAACAAGCAATGGGCGATAATTAAACTGATGGCCGAATTCAAGCTGTGGCATGGTTTAAGATCCAACAACCGGTTGATTTGAGAAACCTACCAACCATTCGTTTTCATTCTTGGGTAGATATTGCACGAACGGAAATTGGATGCCTTGGCGCCGTGCTTCGGAAATCACTTCTCGCCTGGTTTTGCCGACCGCAATCATATTGTAGCCAGCAAGCGCGACATGCTCGCCGCGGTGTTGTTCCCAAAAATCCGGATGATCGAGCAGCCATTGCATTTCGGCCATTCGGCTATCTGAATTCCGACCATTTGAACCATCTTCAACTGCCTTGAGGGGCGGCTTCGGTGTTGATCCGAATTCGTTGCTAGGAGGTGCTTCGCGCTGCAAAATCTCGGACAAGCGGCGACGCTCTTTGCTCGGCAGTTGCTGCGCGGCGGCTAAAATTTCTTCAACAGTTGCTTGATCCATGAGTATCTGTTTTGTTGTTTTATAAGGGTCCAAGTTTTATCATAATTTAGCGTTTTTCTTGAGTAATGCAATAATTATTTTTCAATCGTGCGGCAAAGCAATGCCGTCGGGGTCCCCGACGAGATGAGGGCGCTGCAAGAAGAATGGATGCAAACCCCCGTGAAGCTTTAGAGGGCAAGACACCTGGCGAAATGCTCGAAGGCCGCTCGCTCATTCCCCAAAAAGTCGAAACCGTGCGTCGCACCGAGCCTAAAGTCGGCCGCAACGATCCGTGCACGTGCGGCAGCGGGAAGAAATATAAAAAATGCCACGGGGCGGGAGTAGTCTAAAAGCTGGAGGATTTCAGTTAAGAACGCGCCAACCTCGTGATTGGAGGTAGGGCGTTCGAATCGCCACAGAATTTTGAGCGAGCACG
>JBOHQZ010001218.1:0-2082 GCA_050732275.1 bacterium | reverse complement strand
AATTACTGCGCGTGTTGGAAGAGAGAAAATTCCGCCGCCTCGGCGGCCGCAAAGAAATCTCGGTCGACGTGCGCGTCATTTCCGCGACGAATCGCGATGCCCGCCGCGCCGTTAAAGAGAAAATTTTACGAGAAGATTTATTTTATCGTCTCGCCGTGGTTGAAATCGAGCTGCCGCCATTGCGCGAGCGCCTCGGCGATTTGCCTCTTTTGGCGCAAACTTTTCTCCAACGCTATGGAGATAAGGCGGGAAAAAGGCTGATCGGATTTTCGCGCGAAGCTTTGGAGTTGCTCTCCCGTCACGCCTGGCCCGGGAATGTGCGCGAGCTGCGGAACGTCATCGAGCGCGCCGTGTTGCTGTGTACGGGCCGCCAAATCACCGCGACGGAGCTGCCCAAATATTTTTTTGAGCAGGAAGATTCCGCTGAAATCCACCTCGCGATTGGCACGACGATGGACGAGGCAGAACGCCGCATCATCCTGCGCACGCTCGCCGCGCAGAACAACAACAAAACCCGCGCCGCAGAAGTTCTGGGGATCAGCCTGAAAACGCTGCACAATAAACTGTCACGCTATCGGCAGGAGACATAAAGCAGATGGTCTCACCTGTAAGAATTGCCTACCGTCATCTGCATTCGCGTAAGATTTACACTCTCCTTTCATCTCCCATGAGTTTGCTGCTCATGCGTTAAGCCCACCGCCTCTGGCAACCAAACCGTTATTTTCAAATTGTTTATTCATCTTTTTTTCTTGCCCGCGTGAGCGCTTTTTTCGTTTGGCAATCCCTTTGCTTTATAGACGGGCATAAAGGATTTTGAAAAGGAGTGCGGACTTTTAGTCCGCATGCACATGTGGACTAAAAAGTCCATGCCCTGTATTCATTAAGGAGAAAGTACATGAGAGCCTTACCATTTTTCTTGACATCATTATTAGGTTGGATGATGGCTCACCTGATCGGCAGCTTTGATCGCAAGCAGAGCGCTCTTCAGGGCTGGATGCGGCTGGCGAATTATCCGGTCGGCATCGCCGGCGCTACGATTGGAACCTGGGTGAGCCAAAATTCTCCAATCCTCTACAATAAAGTTTTCATTATGGGAATTCTCTTTTCCAGCTTGGCGGTGGTGCTTTATCAAATCGTGCAACGCTTGTTAACGGCTCGAAGTGAGGCAAAATAATCCACTATATCATTTTCATCGAGGTGAAATCATGAAAAAATTTTTTCTCACGCTGTTCTTTGCCTGTGGGATTTTTGTTCTGCTTTCGCAAGGCGAATTGCTGTGGAGCCGGTTCAAGTTTTTGGATGAGCCGCGCGTTCACAAAATTCAAAAAGGTGAATCGTTGAGCAAGCTGGCCAAGCAGCATTATGGCGATCCCCAACATTGGCGTGAGCTGGCATTGATCAACCGCGCGCCCAAGCCCGGCCATCTCGAAGTCGGCGAGGAAATCCTGTTGCCCTCCGCAACGGTGATCGATGAACTGCGCCGCTCCCGCACGGCCACGCGCGTGAACGCCCTGGTTGGCGATCAGGCAAAATTCGCCGTGCGCACCGTTTCCGAAGATACGCGCGCAATCACTTCTGCCGAGCCGCCGAACAATGACGTTGAGCCGTTGGCGCCGACGGAAACGCCGGCTGAGGAAACGAACGGCACGCTGCCAGTGGAGACGGCGACGGAAACTATCGCGCCGCAGGAAGTAGCCACTGAAGATGCCGGATTCCCATGGTTCTGGCTGGCCATCAGCATCATCATTATCGCCGGCGTGGCCGGATTCATCTGGTATCGCCGCAAACAAACGGAAGAAGAAGCGGTTGAAATTGAGAAGGTTGAACCGGGCCGCAATTTAAATTATGCGACGAGGGAAACCCGCAGCCCTTTCGGCAAAAGCGATCGCGAAACAAAAAACCTCGCCGTGTAGCAAGCGTGAATTCATCCTGGCCGGCGGCGGCAACGAAAAGCCCTGTTTCTCGTCCCTGGTCGAGACGGCCGCGCGGGCAGCTCTGACAAAAATTTTAGAAAGCATCCCCCATCCCCAAACGCCGTCTACGCTTCGCGGCTGCTGAATGTGCGGTTCCCCTTGGCCGCGC
>JBOHQZ010001217.1:0-2086 GCA_050732275.1 bacterium | reverse complement strand
AATCTCGGCTCCACATTGAGAAAAACCAGCCAGCCGTTGTGCTCGTCGTAAGCTTTTTCCAACCAGGCCAACGCGTGCTCGATCTCCTCCATGCCCGTATAGACAAGGGCAACGTCATACGAGGACACATACTTCTGCTGCGCGAGCGCCAGCAATTCATCGAGAATCTTTTGCGCTTCATCGCGTTTTCCCGCCAGCGCATAAGCATGGCCCAAAGCGCCCAAGCTGAGCGTGCGGCGGTGAGAAAGCGCAACGGCTTTTTCCATCTCGGCAATTGCCTGCTCGTACAGACCCTTCTGCGCATACGTCTGGCCGAGAAGATCGCGGGCAAAGAGGAAGTTCTCGTCCATCTCCAAAGTTTTTTGCAGCGCGGTTATCGCCTGGTCGAACTGCCGCGCGAAGTAATATTGCCAACCAATGCCGGCGCTTAAAACCAGCGACAGCGGATCAAGCTCCTGTGCTTTTTTAATTGCAGCCAAGCATTTCTCGAACTGCCCGGTCGGCAGCAAATGCCAGAGCGCATACCAGTAATGCGCCGTCGCATGATTTGGATTCAATTCCAGCGCACGCAAAAATTCTTTTTCGGATTCACGCCAATTCCAATCGTAAATGGCGCGAATATAACCCAACGAGGTGTGGGCTTCGGCCAGGTCGTTGTCAATCTTCAAAGCTTGCTCGGCTGCCGCTTTGGCTTTTGGCAGCGCTTCTTTTGACGGCAAGAAACCTTGAAATCCGAGCAGCGCAAAACCGTCCGCGAGTCCGGCATACGCCAGCGCATAAGTTGAATCGAGGGCAATCGCCTGCTCGCAAAACGTCACGCCTTTTTTCAATCCTTCTTCCGTGCGCTTATTCAGATGAAAACGCGCTTGCAAATACAAATGATAAGCTTCGAGATTTTCCGTGTAGCGTTTGACGAGCTGGCTTTCCTGTTCACCGGTCAGCTTCATTTTCAGCTTTTTCACGATCGCCGCGGCAATATCATCCTGAATCGCAAAGACATCGTCCAACTCGCGGTCATACTTCTCCGACCAAAGTTGAAAGCCATCTTCCACATTGGTGAGCTGGGAGTTAATCCGCAGCCGATTGCCGGCCTTCCGCACGCTGCCGGCGAGGGTGTGGCTGACATTGAGCTGTTTGCCGATGGCGCGAATGTCTTGCTCTTTGCCCTTGAACGCAAAGGCCGAAGTTCGCGACACCACGCGGCAGCCCTCGAGCTTGGTCAAGGCGTCGATCAGCTCTTCGGTCATGCCATCGCAGAAATACTCCTGATCTTTCTGCGGACTCAAGTCGGTGAAAGGCAGCACGGCAATTGCGAGCCGGCTTTTTTCTTCCGGCGCCGGGAGTTTCGTTGCGGCTTTAGCGCCGGCAAGCTTGAGATCGGCGATGAATTCGTTCATTGTCTGATGCCGCTGCGCCGGATTTTTTTGCAGCACTTGGCGAACGAGGCGTTCCAATTCCACTGGGATTTCGGGACGAAGCGTTGCTATCGACGCAGGGTCGGTGTTGACAACGGCATACAGCACGGCTTGTTCATAAAGCCCTTGAAACGGTTGTTGGCCGGTGAGCATTTCGTAGAGAACGACACCCAACGCCCAAATATCGGTGCGGTGATCGACCTCAAGTCCCTGCGCTTGTTCTGGAGACATGTAAGCTATTGTGCCCAAGGTCATCCCCGCTTTCGTCAGCGCGCTCGCCTGCGCCATCTTGGCCAAACCAAAATCCGTGATTTTCACCTGGCCTTTGGAGGTGAGCATGATATTGGCCGGTTTGATGTCCCGATGCGTGATGCCCTTTTCGTGCGCCGCTTGCAAGCCTGCAGCGATTTGAATCGCAATTTCAATGATACTGTCAACTGATAACTGCTCATTGATTACTTTCTTTTTCAAGTCCGGCCCGTCGATAAATTCCATTACGATGAACAATTCATCGTCAACCTCTTCAATCGCGTGGATCGTGGCGATGTTCGGGTGATTCAGCGCGGCGGCGGCTTGGGCTTCAATCATAAAACGCTCACGATCCTGCTCCTGCAGCGAAATCTCGGGAGAAAGAAATTTGATGGCGACTTCGCGCTTGAGCTTGGTGTCGT
>JBOHQZ010001216.1:0-2089 GCA_050732275.1 bacterium | reverse complement strand
TACAACCGCGAGAAAATTCCGCCATTGTTTTGCAGCACGGCCTGACCGGCGCCGTCGAAGTCGAGGTTGATCGCGTTTCGCCCGCCTCGCTGGTTTTGCGTTCGGTGAGCAAGCTGCTAAACTCGTCGAAAAAAGCGTTGGCAGACCAAAGGTGATTGGCTACATAAGTAAAAAAGGTGAATAAAAAATTTTTGACTGAATAACAGGATCAACTGGATGAATAAGAAAAAATTATTCGCTTTAAAAATCCTGTCAATCCTGTTATCCTGTCGAATGAATTGGACAAGCTTCAATAATAAAATCGGCCGTAATTTTCGTGTTTTTGTTGAAATGGATTGCAGGATGGACGGGATCAAGTCACGTTGTTTAAGCTAATCACAATTACCTAACTTGTGGAGGGTTTTATGCAATTTGAAGTATTGACCGGAAAAATCATCGGCTTGGCTTTCAAGGTTTACAACCGGATGGGCTTCGGCTTTTTGGAATCGGTTTATGAAAACTGTATGCTCATCGAATTTCGCAAAGCCGGACTAAAGGCCGAGTCGCAAAAGCCGATAACCGTTTATTACGACGGTGAAGTGGTCGGAGAATTTGAGGCTGATATCCTGGTTGAAGATGAGATCATTTTGGAATTGAAATCGGTACGGCAACTTGCCAAAGCGCACGAAGTTCAATTGGTGAACTATCTTGTTGCGACCGGAAAAGACGTGGGCTTGCTGTTGAATTTTGGCGAGCAAAAAGTTGAAGTCAAACGCAAAGTCAGAGAATTGCCCGACATGGTTGATATAACGCCGGATAATTAGAAGCAGCGTTTTGTTGACGGGATTAACAGGATTGACAGGATTTAATAAGGTTGATCTTATTTTAATTTCGTCAAATAATTTTCTGTTTTTGATTTTGCTTTTATCCTGTTCATCCTGTAATCCTGTCAAAAAATCGTTATGAAAATTGGCCCGCCGAAAACTCACCGTCGTCTGCTTGTCCCCGAAGTGGTGCAAACCTCCGCAATGGACTGCGGTCCGGCGTCGTTGAAATGCTTGCTCGAAGGATTCGGTACGCGCGTCAGCTACGGCCGCTTGCGCGAGGCCTGTCAAACCGATGTCGACGGCACTTCGATTGACACGATGGAGGAAGTCGCTAAACAACTCGGGCTTGATGCCGAGCAAATCATGATTCCGCCGGATCATCTTTTTATTCCCGCGGCGAAGGCACTGCCGGCGATCATTGTGGTGAGGCTGCCCGATGGCAACACGCATTTCGTCGTGGCTTGGCGACAGCACGGTCGCGTCATGCAAATTATGGATCCCGCCACCGGCAGGCGATGGCCAACGACACAGCACTTCTTGAACGAAATTTATCTCCATACGCTGACGGTGCCGGCGAGCGATTGGCGTGAGTGGGCGGGATCCGATGAATTTCTCAACCCCTTGCGGCAGCGGCTCTCGCAAATGGGTGTTTCTGCAACCTCGTGCAATGAAATGATCGCTGCCGCGCAGGCTGATGCAAGCTGGCGCTCTTTGGCTACGCTCGATGCAGCAACACGCATGGTCAACGGAATCATTCACGCCGGCGGCATTAAAGACGGCCAGCAATCTACGAAGGTTCTGCAGCGGTTTTACGACAAAGCGTTGCATGAATCTCCCGAAGCGCTTCAAACCATCCCGCGCGCGTATTGGTCGGTGCGATGGCGCGCGTCCGATGATGGCGAGGCGGAGCAATTGCTTTTGCGCGGTGCCGTGTTGGTTCGTATCAAAGGCTTGCTCGCGCGCCACGATGCTGCCGAAGAATCCGCAGAAAATCAAAACGGCAAGCAAGCGCTTTCGCCGGAGCTGGTAGCGGCACTCTCCGAGCCGCCGGCCCGGCCTGGCCGCGAGCTGGTGCGGCTGCTCTTTCAAGAAGGATGGAAAACGCCCGGACTTCTCATTGCCGGTTTATTCATGACGGCGCTCGGTTTTTTCTTCGAAGCGTTGGTGCTCCGCAGCGTCATGGAAGTTTGGGGACTGCTCAATCTGCCGAGCCAGCGTCTCGGTGCAATGGCGATTTTGTTGCTCTTTGCGCTCGCGCTGGTGTTTATTCAAGTGCCTATCAT
>JBOHQZ010001215.1:0-2090 GCA_050732275.1 bacterium | reverse complement strand
ATGTCGTCGATCTCTTTCTCCGTGACCGCCAGTTTTGTCGCCAGCTCCACGGGACTGGAAGGCGCGTACGCTTCGGTAAACAACGTCTCGGCCACTTTTTGCCGCAAAGCTTGTTGCGCCGGAGACAACTGCATCTCGTGCTCGGCCAACGCGATATGCGCTTCGATTTCTTTGATTTTGCCGGCGGCTTTGCAATGCTCGATAAAGAAATTGAGCAGAGCCGCATCCTGCAACGGTTGAATGAACCCGCTCAATTCGGCTTTGCGCAGGCCGAGGCGGATCGGGTGCTGCCGATGATAATCGCTCAGCAAATTCTCAAGCTGCTGCCACAGTGATTCCAGCCGCTGGCGATGAATGAAGCCGCGCTTGCCAACCGGCAACACTTGTTGCGCTTGCATCAAAGCCTGAACTTGCTTTTGCAGCTCTTCTTTCCGTCCGCCGGTTTCCGTCGCAAGCTGGTCGATGTTGACGACGTAGCGCCCGGCCACAAGAAACTGTGCCGCGAGCAATTCTTCCGGGTCTTCTTTTTCCAACGCTTGCAGTTTGGGCAACAAATTCGCATCGCGCCTGCGATAAGGCGGCGCTTCGGCATCGAGCATGATGCCGCCGCCGATCGTGCGGGGCGGTGAATAGCGCCGAATCACTAGCGGCTCCAAGCGTCGCGTCGCCACCGGCGTTTCGAAGAGGAGATGAACGTAGCCGCTCTGGCCGGGTGCAATCTCCGCCGTATTGATGGGAATGACACGCGCCATCACTTCTGCGGTGCCAAGATGAACGCGAATGCGCGCACGATTTTTGAGCGGAGTGGGCGCCGAAGCCAGTAACTGCACACGGCAATTGGCCCGGCGAGTGGGACGAAAATAACCAGGCGCAGCGAGCACATCGCCACGCCCGACTTCTTCCGTCGCAACGCCCAGCAAATTGATCGCAGCACGGTCGCCGATTTGAATCTGGTTGACTTCCTTGCCATGACGTTGCAGGCCGCGAACGCGCACGATTTTTTGCGCCGGCAAAATTTCCAAAGACTCGCCGGTATTGCCCTGGCCGGCGAGAACCGAGCCGGTGACCACGGTGCCGAATCCCTTCATCGTAAACGACCGATCCACCGGCATCCAAAACACGCCGCGATCCTGCCGGGGCGGCAGCGTCGCGATCATCTCGCTCATGGCGCGGCGCAGCTCGGGGATGCCTTCGCCTGTAATATTTGAAACCGGAATGATCGGCGCTTTCTCCAAAAAAGTGCCTTTTAAAAAAGTGCGCAGCTCTTCCTGCACTAACTCCAGCCAGTCCGGTTCCACGAGATCTTTCTTGGTGAGCGCCACCAACCCGCACCGAACTTGCAAAAGCTGGCAAACGTCGAGATGCTCGCGCGTTTGCGGCATGATCCCATCGTCCGCGGCAATGACGAACAGCACGAGATCGATGGTGCTCACGCCGGCCACCATGTTCTTGATGAATTTCTCGTGGCCCGGCACGTCGATGATCGTCGCCGCTTCACCCAGATGAGCGAAGCCGAGATCGATCGTCATGCCGCGCGCTTTTTCTTCCGGCAAACGGTCGGTGTCCACGCCGGTCAGCGCTTTCACCAGCGAAGTCTTGCCGTGATCGATATGGCCGGCCGTGCCGAGAATGACGTGACGAGGCATAAAAACAATGGATTGTTGGATTAATGGATTTCTGGAGTATTGGATTTTTGAAGTGTTGGTGTAATGCAACAATGAAAATTCCCAACATTCCATTACTTCAACAATCCATCAATCCAGGGCTTCATTAATCCAACAATCCACCCATCCATTTTATTCTTGGAGGGAGATGCGGAAGTAGATTTCTCCCCAGCGATGGCCGTCGGCGCTTTCAATCGCCAGCGTGTATTCACCCTCGTCCCAATAATCGTGATGATAATAGCACCAGTCGTGATCCTTTCCCGGTGTGATATTGACGGTATGACTGGCGCGCGAGAGCAAATTCGAACCCTGGTAAATGGAAAAACGTAGCGGCACGGAAATCGTGGCGTCGCCCGTATTCTGGAAAATCATGCGCGCCACTAAAAAAATGTTTGAATTTGCCAGGCGAAAAACGCTGCTGCCGCG
>JBOHQZ010001214.1:0-2091 GCA_050732275.1 bacterium | reverse complement strand
AAGGACAACAAAGAGAAGCGTGACGAAATCGTCGTCGATGAGAATTTTAAATTTTCCCATCTCTACGCGATTCCGGTCGAGAAAAATGAAAAGGGCGAGCGCCCGGCCAAACGTTTGACCAAAGGCGAATTTCACGTAAACAGTTTTGATTGGTCGCCGGACGGCAAATGGATCGTCTTCGATCATCAAGCCACACCACGCGTCGATGATTGGCCGACCGGGAAAATCTCGCTCGTTCCCTCCGACAGCGGCGCGGTCAAACCGTTCTTCAGCAAAACCGTGGGCGGCGATCCCCAATTTTCACCCGATGGGCAATGGATTGCTTTCAGCTATGATGGCGGCGATACGCGTTGGGCAAGCCGAAACGACATTTATGTCATGTCGGTTAACGGCGGTGCGCCGCGCAAGCTGGGCAAAACCCATGACGATCAGGCCAATATCCTCGGCTGGTCGGCGGACGGCAAAGAAATTTACTACAGCGAAACCGAGCGCACTTCGCCACGCATTTTTGCGTTGCCGGTGAGCGGCGGCAATCCTCGCACGATCACGACGGGCAACGGCATGTTCGGCGCTGCCTCATTCAGCAAAGACACAAAAACGCTGGTGGCGATTCATCAAGCTCCCGACCAGTTGCCGCAAATCGTGGTCTCGGCCACGACAAAATTTGCGCCAACCAAGATCACCAACGTCAATCATGATTTCCCAAATCTGCCCATGGGCCGCACGGAGGTGTTGCGTTGGAAATCCAAAGACGGCAAAGAAATCGAGGGCCTGGTCACGTATCCGGTTAATTATGCAGCGGGGCGCAAATATCCTTTATTATTGAACATTCACGGCGGGCCGGCCGGTGTGTTCACAGAAAATTACACGGCCGCTTCGAGTGTTTATCCGCTGCAAGCGTTTGCGGCTGCCGGCTACGTGGTGTTGCGTCCCAACCCGCGTGGCAGTAGCGGCTATGGCATCGAGTTCCAGCGCGCTAATATCAACGACTGGGGCTTCGGCGATTACGATGACGATATGGCCGGCGTCGACATGCTCATCGAAAAAGGCATCGCACATCCGGATAGTCTCGGCGTGATGGGCTGGAGCTACGGCGGTTTCATGACCTCGTTCATCATCACGCGCACCAAGCGCTTCAAAGCCGCTTCAGTCGGCGCCGGCGTGACCAACCTAATGAGCTTCACCGGCACGGCGGATATTCCCGGTTTTCTGCCGGATTATTTTCTCGGACAGCCGTGGGATAATTTGGCGGCGTATCAAAAGCACTCGGCGATGTTCAACGTGAAAGGGGTGTCAACCCCGACGCTGATTTTGCACGGCGAGAAAGATCTACGCGTGCCGCTCTCGCAAGGACAGGAATTTTACAACGCGCTGAAACAGCAAAATTGTTCGGTGCAGATGGTGGTTTATCCGCGCATGCCCCACGGCCTGCAAGAGCCGAAATTCATTCTCGATGCCGGCAATCGTTTATTGGGTTGGTTCGAGCAATATATTCGCGGGAAAAATGGCGGGCAGAAGACGTCGGATTAGTTCGCTAAACTCAGAGAAAAATTCTGAACGTTTTTTGTCCCTAACGGATGAATTAAAACCAGCGGATAAAAGCCTACGATCGTGAGCACCCGTTGGTCTTAATTCATTCGTTGGGGAATTTTTTTAAAATCCAAAGCAGCTTGTAGAACTTCAGTAGCCGGCTTGTCTGAAAATCTGTTTTCCGCGTCTGTCCATCTCGCCAGTGGCCTTATCTCGCCAGCACCATCCTTCGCGTTGCAGCCAGCTTGCCTGAGGCGATCTGATAAAATAAAGCCCTGAAGTTGCCGGCTCGCCTGTGGCGTCTTTGCCATCCCAAACCAAATGGGTAAGTTATTTAATTGTCATTCCTTGAGTTTGCTGAAATAAACATCCCCATCTACATAGTCATTATCCCTCTCATTGGTTCGGCGTTCCGTATTAAAGATCGCTACGCCATTGCCCTCTGTGACATAGGCGCCGCCCGCCCATCGAAAAGCCGGGTTATTCGTTTGAATCACACCTGTATTGTCTCGTTGCGAGTGCAGCAATAAAAGCCCGATTCCACCCGAAGATGTGCGTTCA
>JBOHQZ010001213.1:0-2092 GCA_050732275.1 bacterium | reverse complement strand
TTTTCTTCGAGATACTTTTTCCACTCGCGATACAGCTCCGCGCCGCTCTTGCCGGTGGCGGCTTTAATCGCACTGTCAAAGGAGAAGCGCCACGGTTTGCGCATGTTTTGGGAGATATTTTTCAGCGACTCGAGGCCGTACCGCCCGGCAATATAAGACGAAAATGAATAACCCTGATTGTAGACGCGCTCGCTGCCGATGCTGTTTTTCCCAAACGCATTCATCTCTGAATACGTCAGCATTTTGCCTTCGACCACGGCGGTGCGCAGCAGCATGTCGCGATGCGAGTCCCACAAATCGTACTCCAGCTCCGGCAGTTGATATTGCGCCACGCCTTCGGCAAACCACGGCGGCACCGAGGTGAAAGCAATCGGATACGAGATGATGCGGTTCGGATAGCCGAACAACACGTCGTCGCGTTTTTCATTTTCGTAGCCGATGGATTGGATGTAGAAAGCCGGGATGTGGCGCGTGATCTTGCGGCTCGCGCCGAGCGAGATCATGTGGGTGAACTCGTGGGTGATCACATTGCGCAGCCAGTTATGGGTGCCGCGCAGCTCGAAGTCCAAAGCGCTCGCCCAAACCTCAACCTTGTTGTCGAGGTAATACGCCGCGCCGTTGGAAAAATCGTCGTAGTCTTTGATAACGAAATGAATCTTTCCGTCCGGCTCGTAGCCGTAAAGCGAAGTGATCGGCGCGTACACGTCTTCCGCGATCTTCGCTGCCAGCTTGCCGGTGTGCTCCGCGCCGTTGTGAAAATGGACGTAGAAATGCGGCGTCTCGATGGTGCTCCACTTCAGCTCCGGATGCGTCCATCCCAGTCCGTCTTGGGCGCGGCTGGCCGCCGATGGCAGGAGCGCAGCTACGCATGTTAGCGCCACGCCAAAGGCGGCAAAGTTATGCTTAAAACGGTTCACTACACTTTCCTCTAAAATTCGATTCCAAGCCAGACATCAAAGGAATTGTTTTTCCCTTGCAATGGCGGCGATTTGCTGTTGTCGGTGAAATCAAAATTGTAGCGCCCCTCGACGAGCAGCGGGAGAGGCAAAAACTTTTGAGCGTTAAATCCCAAGCCGACTGTGCCACCCAAAGCCCGATCGTCAACGATCTTGCTAAGCTCACTTTCGACTGAGACTTTGGAATTGCCGATTACAAAATCAAATTCGCCGACTTCACGATTGACCAAAAAATCCACGCGCGGGCCAGCGATGAGATATGGGCTGATTGCCAATTTCCGGTATTGCAGCTTGAGCAGGATGGGCAGAGAGATATAATCGAGTCGCGTGCTGGCGCGCACCTTGCCAAGCGGTTCGGGGTTATTTTCGCCGGTTATTTCCTGCTCTTCCGCAAAACCGCGTTGGGCATATTCCACTTGGGTGACGAGAGAATAAAATGATGAACCGCCCCATTCAATAAAAAGAGCGGCATTGACACCGGTTCGCCTTTGGGTATCAATTTCAAAAGCGCTTTGGGGAATTGAAAGCGCGGTGTTGCTTGAATTAACGCCGGCTTTTATCCCATAGCCTTTGAGCAATTGTGCTTGCACGGATAATGGCAACAACACGGCGGCAAAAGACACGAAACGCAAAGCGCCTGAAAGCTTCATGTGACTCTCCTTAATTTTAATGTGAGTGTTTGTGGCGGCGCGATTCGTATCATGGTGCTCTTTATCCAGTTCCTCATTTATTGCAAAAATGGCCGAGACTCGGTGCATGCGGCAACCAAACCGTCGGTCACCTCATGCTGCAAAACGGCGGCAAATTGCAGAGGCTTTGTGTGCACGTTCATTTATCAAAACTAATTACTTCGTTTGTTCAAGAGCTGGCTTGCCGATCACGAACCAATCGATGTTTCTGGTGATGTACATCACAATGGCCAGAATGACAAACAAGCCGATGCTGCCGAGCAACAAGGCGTAATCTTGCAGTTGCAAAATAATGTAAAGAAATCCATACAAAACGATCGAGATGCCGGCAATGATGGCGGTCGAGAGATTGTTTGACAAAACGCTTCTCGTGTATGCCGTAATGAGCGCGATAATAGCCGTGCTCGAAATCCAATAGGCAAGATTGAAGCGCACGTGCTCGGAAAA
>JBOHQZ010001212.1:0-2093 GCA_050732275.1 bacterium | reverse complement strand
GTCAATTTTATCCTTGCCTTCTTCTTCCAGCTCACAAACGATGTCGCTCGGCAAATCCGGTTGCACGAGTTGCACAAAATTTTTGGCCGCCGGCGGCCGGAAAAACAAAAACAGATGCGCATTTTTTCCCACTTCCGGCACCGTCCAAAACGCCACCGGTACGATACCAGGGTATCTCAGCAGGCGCATGCAGACTTGTTGCCAAAAAGCGGCATCGTGTCCAGTCGCCTTTTCGTTTGTTCCCAGCGGAAAACGCAACCCCAACGTCAAGTGCGAAGGATCGCCTTGGCGGAAAGGCTGAAGAATTTCATTCAGGTTTTTGAACAGCAGATATTTTCTTGGATCATTGAAATTGCCGAACAACTGTTGCCAAAAACTCTCGCTGGTGGTGGCTGCCAAATAGTCGCGGTGCCTGTCCGCCTCGTGCTCGAGCGCTCCTCCAAAAGCCAGGCGTAAATTTTCAGTGTGCGACACAATTTCCGGCATGGTCGTGCCTTTACGGGCATCCTGGATGAACTGCCGCGTTTGCGTAAAAAAAGGCGTAAAAATAACTGGTATCAATGATAACCAGTCTTTTTCCAGATGCGCTCTTCCTAATAATACAGACACGAAAAAAGGGTATTTTCTCTCACTTTTATCCTGGCTCGGCTGAAAAATTCCTACCAGCAGACGCTCGGCGCCTTCGGAGTGAAAAAGGAAATGATAGGCGGGAGCGCGGTTATAAGCCGAATTCCAGCCTTCTCGGACCTGGGCCTTGCCGGCAAGAATTCCCTGTTGCAGCCACTGATCAAACGCCTGCATCTCACGATTGCCGGCATTGTGTTTGACAAAATCCCCGAAATGCGGCAGCTTGCCGAAACATCCTACCGAAAGTTGCGAGGTCGTCATGGCTGTATCCTTCCTGGCTCCTTCGTTGCTTGTTCCTGGTTGCTCATTGCTGACTCCCAATTGTCAATTCAGTAATCAGCGATTAGCGATCAGTTCAATTCAATTGCTGCGGACAACGAAAATTAAAAAATCCCGAGGCGAATGGATTTGCCGTGCCGCGGCTGAACAGAGAGCACCTGATTTCATACTCTTTGTTGTTGTTGCGGTTTTTGACTTTCCACACGCATTCATATTCCGAATTGCTCCGGCGCGAGGGATTCCATTGCTCCAGTAGCTTGAACCATCCCCACAAACCCTCGGCTTTTTGCTCGGCTAAAACATCCCGGCCCAAAGGCCCTCTTCTATTCAAAAGTTTTATGCTGGCGCCACTCGTAGGTTGCCGCACGCCGGGCCATTCAAAGTCTTTCGATTGCAGATTTTTTTTGACATCGACAGTTTCGTCATGTCCACCGATGGTCAACTGAATTTCGTCAATTTTATTGTCCGAGGGGCGCTTCATTTGCACCGCAAACTTGACTTGAACACTCCCGCTTTGCGCCAGCGCGGTAGTTATCATTTTCGCTCTCAAAAAGGCCTCTTGGGCCGCGCCCGAAAGCCCGATGCCTCGACCATCCCAAGTCAGCGGCGCCGAGTAATTGTTGGGCCGGAAAAACGGCTGCAATTCCGCTTGCGCAAATTTCCAAAAAGTGCCGTCCGGCGCAAAAAACGCCGCTACATCATCCAGGCCGGCATCTTGCCCACGCCGGTTAAAAGGGTAATTTTTCTCCAACGTCTGCGCATAAGGCTCGTAAACCTGGCTGTGCCACTGCGCGTTCAAATAGCCGTAGGCGCCGCCCAGAACCGTTCCCCACGCCGATTTCAGTGGCGCCTCGAAGAGATTGGACAAAACTTGCTGCGATTGAATATCCTGCTTGCCCAAAATTTTGCTGATTTCCTTCAGCGCGGTTGGCAACTCTCCGGCCCCGGACTGCACCACTTTGGCGGCATAATCTTTGGCTTTGGTCGGATCCTCGGCCAAATCTTTCAACTCACCGCTGGCGCCGGCGAGAAAGCCAAGCGCACCGGTTAGGGGACTGTTTTCGCCGCTGATAAAAGCATGAAGACCGACAAAAGCCCGGTCTACAGGATGTTCAGCCAGTTGGATATTGACCCTCTGTGCGCCGCTTTTGATGATGCTTTTTAAGCCTTCATCGAAGCTGACTTCA
>JBOHQZ010001211.1:0-2093 GCA_050732275.1 bacterium | reverse complement strand
TGCCGTTGGTTTGCGCCGCGAGGTAACGCAACACCGCCAACACGTCTGAAGTCGTGATCAAGCCGTCCCGAGTTACATCGGCGCTGGTTTTTTGGTCGGCGGTCAAAGTGTCTATAAAGGCCGTCGCACGCAAAATCATCAGCGCGTCCGAGCCTTGAATGGCGCCGCGCACGTCGCCGGTTTTCAATGGCCGCAGAATATACGAGCCTTGCGGAATGCCCCTGAAAAGATAATTCCCGGCTGCATCTGATTTCGTCATGGTGGCGGATTGGCCGGTAATCGCCAGATCGGCGCCCGACACCGGTGAAGTTGAGCTGCGATAAAATAGCTTGCCGCTCAGAGTCACCAACGGCGGCAGAATCGTAGCGTCGCCGTCGCGAAAGGCGAGATCGGCGCCGGTCAAATCAATCAAGTCAATCGTTGAGAGGGCAGTGCGATTTACGCCGCGATTGAACGCAATCGGCGAATTGCCGCCGATCTCGCCCGTTGCTAAAAAGTTTACTACAAGAATGGTTTTGTCGGTGCCAACGACGCCGGCGCCGCCGCTAAACAGCGTGATCAACAAATTTTTGTTGGTTCCGACGGTTACCGGAGCAAACGGCAGCTTGGTTTCAACCAGAATGGAAAAATTAGCGGCATCCGGGCCGAGCTTGGCCTCGAGAAATTGCAGGTCGTTGCCGTCATAGTCAAGCACCATTTGCGCTACGCCAATGCCCTTGACCGAGGAGAGGCGCACCGGCACTTCCAGCGTTTCGGCCTTTGGCGCGCTGAAGCCGCCGGGAATGCTCAATGTCGCCAGGTTCGCAATGTTGCCGCTGCCATTAATAAATTGCAAATCGGTGCCATCCAAAAAAACCGAGCGGTTTGTGACCAGAACCGTGGCGATGCTATCCACCGCGAATCCAAAAGGCGAGGTGCCACCAGTCGACCCGGTGACCTTGAAGTGCAGGAACAGCACGTTGCGGTCGTTGCCGCTAAACGTTTGCACGCCGTTGCCGACGATTTGCACCAACACGTTTTCCGTCGC
Organism: bacterium; assembly: GCA_050732275.1. Lineage (GTDB taxonomy): Bacteria > Zhuqueibacterota > Zhuqueibacteria > Zhuqueibacterales > Zhuqueibacteraceae > Zhuqueibacter. The sequence continues at coordinate 1,066 of JBOHQZ010001211.1, read as the reverse complement.
GCCTGCGGTCGTGATCGGAATGGAGGGATGTACAAGAGTTTGTAAAACAAAAAAGCCGGGGGCATCCGGACCGCTAGTGGCATCGATAAAAGTAAAATCTTTGGCGTCAAATTCAATTACGACTTGCGCCTGGCTGATGGCTTGATCCGTTGAGACGAATACCGGCACGACCAGCGTATCCCCGGGAAAGCTGGCGAGGCCGGAGGGAATGGCGAGCATTGCTTGATTTTGGGCATTGGCAGGTGCAGCCCAAAGCCAAAATCCGGCGAGGCAAAGCCAAAGCGTCAGACTGCCAAAAAGTAACTTGCGGTTCATGTTCTCCTCCTTAGATAGATGACCGTGAGAATCAAAAGCGCGGAAAAATGTTTGGCGAATGCAACAAATTGCTCTAAAAAACTGTCTAAACTTAGTACAACTGTCCCAGTTAAAAACAGCACTTTGCTTAATCGGTGTGACAGCCAAGACCTGCTCGCCAAATGAAAACAAATGTTAAAGCTTAGTCAAATTAGTATCGTGCCAGTAGAAGAGCAAACTTTATGCCTAAAAGAGGAGGACATGCCTTGAAAAGAAGAGAGTTCCTGCGAATCACCGGTATCGGAATGGGATCGCTGGCGATTCCCATCGTCGGTCGCGCCGTTCCTTTGACGGAAGCGATCACTCCGATCCCCAACGGTGATAAAAAGAAACTGGCGGAGGCGGCGCTGAACGCGGCCAAATCCAAAGGCGCAACGTATGCCGACGTTCGCATCGGCCGGTATCTCAATCAGTTCATCGTCACGCGCGAAGAAAAAGTTCTCAACATCGTCAACACCGAGTCTTATGGCGCCGGCGTCCGCGTCATCGCCAACGGCACCTGGGGCTTCGCCGCCACTAACGAAGTGACCACCGACCAATTGGCCAAAGCGGCCGAGCAAGCGGTGGCGATTGCCAAAGCCAATGCCAAACTGCAACAGGAGCCGGTGCAATTGGCGCCGGTGCCGCGTTACGGCGAAGTGACATGGAAAACGCCCATCGAGAAAAACGCGTTTACTATTCCGGTTTCGGAAAAAGTCGATCTGCTGATGGC
>JBOHQZ010001210.1:0-2099 GCA_050732275.1 bacterium | reverse complement strand
TTCGGCAAGCCCAGTGTTGGCTTGTTGGATGCGGCAAAAACGACGATTCAAGTGCCTTTTCGTAATGCCGATGAGCTGACCTTTGGCGAAAACACCTATAACGCCATCATTGATGCGGTAGCAAAACTGATAGCAGCCGGAGAAAACGGCCCGTATGCCGGCCTTTTCAGCTTTGATACCTTCGCTGATCTCAATAAATCGCTGCCCGATCGGCTCGATACACCTTATGATCGCGCCAAAGAAGTGCTGACCGCAGGCATCTATTCCACCGGCGCGATGCCGAGGAACACCGGTCTCATTCTCTCCCAGGGCGGCCATCCTTTTGGTTTGTATGTCGCCAAGGATTTCATCACCGCCTTTAATTTTATCGATCAAAGCGGCGATCACCGTTTTCAAATCTGCGGACGCGACGCCCTGGTCATTCGAGTGCCGGAAGCGCTGGTCAAGCTGGTATTTGCTTCACCCAATTAGCAAAAAAAACAAGGCAAAATAGTTACCGGCAAAATGAGGCTTGCTTCATGTTGTCGTTTGGCAGAATCAATCCCAATCGTTCTGCGAAAAACAGTTAGCCAAAATCTCGTCAGGAGATAACCAATGCGTTTCGAGCACGAAGGCATGGCGTTGTGGTTTGGCACGCCCGATGCGCCCGCGCCCAAGGTTGTTGAAGCCGGTGAAGAAACCACGGTCACGATCGGCGTCAAGCCGACGGACGCGAGCAACAAAATCGAGGTGCTCTACCGGATCAATAAAGGATCGGCCAAGCAAGCGCCTGCCAAATGGCGCCGTAATGATGCTGCCGGCAAATCCTATTTTTCCGCTGTTCTGCCCGGCTTTCGCGCCGGCGAGACGGTGGAATATACCGCGGTGTGCCGTTGCGCCGGGCGGCAAGTGCCGCCACTGGATGAAGCCTTTCAGTCCGCCGCCTCCTTTAAGGTTGTCGAAGCTCAAAACGATGGAAATGATGGCAAGATAAAAATTGAAGGCGCAGCGCCGAATCAACCCATTACCAAAAGCGCAGGCGGAAAAACCGGGACTGCTCAGGGACAAATGCAACATAGGATGGCGACTGCTCCGACAAAAGCACTTAAAGCTGCCGGAAGCAACGCTCATGATGGGAAAAACAGAGGCGGCAACGAGGGAGCCCGCAAAGCCACATCTGCTCAGGCCGCGCCAAAATCATCTAGCGCCCGTGGAAGCGCTGCCGCAACCATTCCCACAGGAATCCCCACAACCGGAAACGGCGGTTTTAGCGATCACGCCGAATCCACCTCTCCTACCGTTTTTTCCGAGCCAGGTCAAGTCTTGTTAGATAGCGAAGAAAAGGACGAGGCCGGCATAAACCTCACAAGTGAGAATGGCAATGAAAATGAAGAAGCCTATTCGTCTGCGGCAAGCCTTCGAGAGGAAGCCACTGCCAATCAGAGCGATGATGATAACCTGACCACAGAGGACGCCGGCGATTTGGATGACGCCGAGATAATATCGGCCTCTAGCTATGATATCGAGCCTGCGGAAAACAATTTTCAAGTTCGAGGCAGGTTGTCCGGCGGCGACGGCGAAAAATTTGCCGAACATCGCGTCGTGGTTTCGTTCCGGCGCAAAGCAACCATGCGGGATGAAGATGCCGCGAAGTCCATTTGGGTTTCTGGCGAGGCACCGGCCCAGGTTGCCGAAGACGGCTCGTTCACTTTGCATTTGCCCGAAAAAGGCAAGCTCGAAAGCGCGCTGGCGATCAAAGTGCTGGCGCCGGACGGCGAAATTTTGCGCCATGAAAAAATCTCGCATGCAGAACTGCAAGATGGGCTTCGCCTCGAAGTGGAAGCGAAAAGGCGGCGCAAAATCCCGCGGCGTGATGGCCGGGAGCGTCGAGAGCCGGGCAAGCTCCACGGGCAGGTGCTCGACTTGGAGGGCAAGCGCAAGGCGGTCAACAAGCAAGTTTTCCTCTGGGCATGCGCCAAAGGCGCGAATCCGAAAGATTTTCAACTCGTGTTCAGCGCCCGCACCGATAGCCAGGGATATTTTTTTGGCGATTACCCGCACGGCAAATTTGAAGAAGCTTACGGCGTGGTCGCCGTCGGCGGCAAAGAAAAAGTGCCGGT
>JBOHQZ010001209.1:0-2100 GCA_050732275.1 bacterium | reverse complement strand
AAGATGATCGGTTATCTGACCACGAAAGTTACCGATGTCGAGGTGAAGACCGACATCAATACGCCGGTGAGTTTCGCCTTGGCGGCGCAGGCGCTGCAGGTCGAACAGGAAATCGTCGTCACCGCCCCGCGCATCAAAATCTATAAAGACGTCAGCGCGAGCGTGCATTTTCTCGATGCGAAAGAGCTGGCGGTGGCGTTGCCGGTGCAAAATTTTCAAGACGCTTTGGCGCTCGCGCCCGGTTTTGTGGCCAATCGCTTTCGCGGCGGCCGGTCGGCCAATACGCTTTATTTGATTGACGGCATGCCGGCGAGCGGTCCGGTGAGCCGGGATTTGGCGTTTATGGTGCGCAACAGCGCCATCGCCGAAATGGTCGTGCAAACCGGCGGCTTCAACGCCGAGTACGGCAATGTCTCCGGCGGCCTCGTCAATATCATTAGCAAAGAAGGCCGCAACGATTTTCAGGGCATGGCGAAAGTTTCGACCGACGTGCTGGGCCGCAGCGAGAACGGATTTGAAAACTCTCGCCAAGCGGAATTTGCCTTGAGCGGGCCGTTGACTTTGGGGTTGGGTGGTCCGGTCATCGAGGCCAACTATCTCATTTCCGGTGGATTGAATTTGAGCGACACGCCCAATCGCAAGGCGTTGTCCCGCACAGCGGGATTCTCCTCCCCTCTTGTGCTCAACTACGATTTGAATGTCAAGCTGGCGGTGCGTGCCTCAAAGAATCTTTATGTACGCTGGCAGACGTTGCTCACCGATTATGATTGGCGGCGTTATGATGCAAAGTGGGACAATCGCTTATCAGCATTGCCCCAACGCACGAATCGCAACCTGCGCACGAGCCTTTCGCTGACGCATACGCTCAACGCGCGGACGTTTTACAAGCTCGATCTTGCCGGCATGGACTTGCAACGCCGGGTTTTGGGCGAGGCGCCGGAAACCGCGCCGGCAAATGTGCCCGTCGAAAACCAGTCTCTCGCTTCGGCATGGCTTGGCAACACCGAGCCATGGCAGGAGCAAAGCCGCGAGCGCCAAATCAGCGCGCACCTCAGCTTCATTCGGCAGCTCAATCAAGTGCATCAGCTCAAGGCTGGCATCGAGACGAACGTGTGGGATCTCTCGGTCGAGCGCGTGCGTTATTTGCTTTGGCCCAACAACTCAAAGAGCCACACGGGGTTCGTTTACAGCCGCTACGAAGATTCGTTTCACCAATATCCTTTTACGCTGGCCGGTTATTTGAGCCACAAAATCGAGTTCAGCAATTTGCTGCTCGACCTGGGGGCCAGGTACGAGTTGTTTTCACCGCACGCGCGGCGGCAAACTCAACCGGTAGTTGACGAAAGTGATACACTGGCTGCGAACGGCGCCCGCAGTTCTATTCGTTTCAAGCAGACCTTTGCGCCGCGTTTCAATATCGCTATTCCCGTCAGCCCGATCGAGCATTTGTCGTTCAATTTCGGCTGGTTTTACGAGCTGCCGCAGTTGCACTATTTGTATTTGACTCAAACCGGCAGTTCGACAGCGCGCTGGCCGCTGGCGGGCAACGTCGATCTGAAGCCGCATCGCGCCAAAGCATGGGAAATCACTTATCGCCGTGTGCCCGCCCCGCAAAGCGTTTACTCGGTCACCGGGTTTTACCGAATCTACGACGATCTCGTCGATGCTTTTCCTTATGTTGATCGCGCGGTGAGCGCGGCAGACACGGTTTTGCGCTACGAAAATCGCGCCCAGGCCAGCACCACCGGTTTCGAGGTCGCATTTAAGCGCGATTTTGGCAATGGCTTCAATGGCGGGTTTTATTACACCCATCAGCGCAGCCTCGGCACCGCCTCGTGGCCGGAGAGCAATTTGCTGGCGTTGGCCCGCAATGAAAATAACCTCAACCAAACGCGCGCGCCCCTGGCATGGGATCAACGCCATACGTTTACGTTCAATCTCAACTTCGAGAGCCATAAAGGCCTTCTTTTCGATGCATTTGGCAAATTGAATGGGCCTGCCACTGCGGCGGATTGGCTGACCGGTGAACAGACGCATCTGCCCTGGCGCCATGACGTCGATCTCAAGCTCGTCGTTCCGATGCGCTGGGACAAGCTGCGC
>JBOHQZ010001208.1:0-2102 GCA_050732275.1 bacterium | reverse complement strand
GACCAACGAAATCACCAACGGCCATGCAATGCAGTTCAATGCCTCCGAAGCCGCGTCGAACCAGCCGCGGTTGGAGATCACGTACTCGCAACTGCCGCGCACGGTGTATTTTCTGAAAGATCATCTCGGTAGCATCCGCGCGACGGTGCAGGATACGAGCACCGCGCCGGTGTGTGGCTATGATGATTACGATCCGTGGGGCTACATTCTCGCCGGCCGCAGCGTGAACACTCCGTCTGTGGCCCGACTTCCATGGTGACGCGGAACAAGTTCACCGGCAAGGCTACGCCCGTAGGGAGTGGGATGATGAGTTCGGGCTGAATTGGAATATTGGCCGCTTCAATTATCCGTGGTTGCCGGTTTTATTTTTCCTTCACTCGGCACAACACGGCATTCCCATCATTAAACACCACCCGTTTCACGCCAACCGCTCTCGACGGAAATGAGAGATGACCGCCGTTGTTATTAACCCACACCTGCCGGCTTATTTGCGTTCCGTCGGCATATTCAACCGCCACTGGAACCGGCATGCGAAAGTCCGGCGGCACTTCTTCCTGTTGTACCGATATCTGCACTGCATTGCCGGAGTCCGCTTGTACGATGCGATATTCCCAACGATATGTTGGAATCGCCATGCCATAAACCCACTGCTTGAAAAACCAGTCCAAGCCATCACCGAAATGTTTTTCAGCGACGCTTTGCAAATCTTGCGTTGAAGGATCGGCGCCCCAATACGCGCGCGCAAAATCGGCGAGAAACTGCCAGAACTTGGCGTCGCTACCGGTCTCAAGATCGCGCAGCAGCCAACGCAACGAGTGCAAAAGGTAAGCACCCTTCAAATACGTTTGCAGATAATAATCGAGCGCATGTTTCTGTCCGAGCCGCGCGCCCATCACCAGTGGCCCGGCGGCCAAGCCTTCGCCTTTTTTCAGCGCCTCTTTGCCGAGGCCGAAACGTTTGAAGCCCAAGGCCACGCCGACGTTGCCGCCCTCCAAAATATCGTCGCGCCAAGCCTCGATCAAATGCGCGAAACTTTCACGATCCTGCCTCACCCACTCAACATACAGCGCGCCGAGATATTCAGCGAAGGCCTCGCTCAGCCATTGATCGCGATAGGTGGCCCAGCCGATCGCATTGCCAAACCATTGGTGCGCGACTTCGTGGCTGCGCAGCGCTTCGAGGATGCCGGACAAATGCGTTTGAAAGCCGACCCAAGAAAGTGTGACCAATCCCGGAAACCCGTGACTGACAAATCCCGGCGCTTCGACGACACGCAACGTCGGCGCCGGATACGCCGCAATTAATTGATTAAAAAGAAAAAGGCTGTTGGCAATATCAGCAGCGACGTGGCGGCGCTGTTGCGTGCTGCGATATGACGTCGAGTGAATTTCCAAACGCGGCAACCCTTCGACGAGCAAGGTGTCGGAAGCGAATTTCCCGAGGCAAAACGACGCGGCTTTGGCCGGAAAAGATTCGGTGTAATAGCTCAAGCGGTATTCGCCTTCCTCCCATTCTCTTGTCAGGTGGCCGATGCCCAAAACCCGCAGCGAGCGTGGATATTTAAAAATAACCCGGTAGACGGCGCGCCGCAAGTAATTCAAATGCGGCACCCAGAACACCGTCTCTTTGAGAAACAAAATGCCGTTTTCATTTTTTTCCAAAATTTTGCCGTCATAATGAAAAAGCAGGCGGATGGTATCGCGTTGGGAGACCGCCTCCGGCACGAAAACGGTGAGACCGTTTTCCTTTCGCTCTTGCACAAAATCCAGCGTGTCGCCAAATTCAGAAGTGATCCGCGTCACCGCCAGATCCGGCGCGAGCTGAAAAAACAGTGTCGAGGGTTTTTGATGCGCGGTAAAAATATCGACGCCCATATCCGCGGTCACGCGGCCATTCGGGTTAAGCTCGACCCAGCCGTTGTATTTCGTCAAGCGAACGGAATCCTCCAACGCCGCCGCGAAATAATTTCCCAAGGGATAACTGCAAACGGTGTAAAGCGGGCGCCCCAAGGCCTGGGGCAGATATTGCAGAAATTCTATTGACTCGTGCGCGCGCGGTTCGTAAAGATAAAAGTAAATTGGCGGGGAAGACGAGCGCGGCTC
>JBOHQZ010001207.1:0-2103 GCA_050732275.1 bacterium | reverse complement strand
CCGGTGAAGCTCGCGGAAGAAATCAGCGAGATTGCAGAAATCAAGCTGGCCCATGAAGAAGACGTCTTCTCGTTTGAATTTGCCTCGCTGGATTTCACGCATCCAGAGAAGAATCAGTATGCCTACATAATGGAAGGCTTCGAAAAAGATTGGGTGCATTGCGGCACGCGGCGTTTTGCGCGCTATACGAACCTCGATCCGGGCGCGTATACGTTCAGAGTCAAAGGCACGAATCACGACGGCGTATGGAACGAGCAGGGCGCTTCTGTCAAAATTATTATTGTACCGCCGTTTTGGATGACGTGGTGGTTCCGGGTGCCGGCCGCCATCTTTCTTTTAGGCGCTGTTGCCGGCACGGCCAAATACATTTCGTCGGCTAAATTGAAAAAACGAGTGCAGCAACTCGAGCGCCAGCAAACTCTCGAGAACGAGCGCAAAAGAATTTCCAAAGACATGCACGACGAGCTTGGCGCCAATCTGACCAAAATCGCCATTCTCAGCGATCTGGCGCAAAAAGATGTTGCCGAGCCGGTCAAGCTGCAAACGCAATTGCAAAAAATTTCCGAGATCGCGCGCGCAACCATCGACAATATGAGCGAGATCATTTGGGCCATCAATCCGCAGCACAACACGCTCGACGGTCTCGCCGCCTACTTGCGCAAATATGCCGCGAATTATCTCGAGCTGACGCCGGTGCAGTACCGTCTCGACTTTCCGGAAACCGTGCCGGGCCATCCGCTGTCCGCGGAATTTCGCCGGCATATTTTTATGGTGGTGAAAGAAGCGCTACACAACGTGATCAAACATGCGCAGGCAACAGAATTGGAAATGAAGCTCGGAGCTTTTGATCACACGCTGGAAATCGCCATACAAGACAATGGCAAAGGCTTTTGCACGGAAACTTTGAACGGCACGAAAGCCGCAAAAGGCGTCGAGCCCGTTTCCGGATACGGCAATGGCATGCCCAACATGGCCAAACGCATCGCCGAAATCGGCGGCCGGCTGGATATTCAATCGCGGCCGCAGCACGGCACAACGATTAAAATTTACGCAAAAATCGCGTAACGCGGATGAGCCTGCCCTGCCAATGCTCTAAGCAGGCCAGGGCCGCAAGCAAACAGGAAAAAATTCATCCGCCGAACTTCACCGAAATCACCCTACGGGCGCAGCCGAGTGTCACCGAAAAAATCTTTTCGGCGAATCTCGGCTGCGCCCGTAGGGTGCCTTCGGTGTTTCTCGGCGAAAAATTTGCTTGCCTTTTGCAAAGATTCCACTTGAAATAGGATAAAATGTCACGCATAAATCTAGCACCTCGGATTGAAGTCGCCATTGTCGAAGACATTGACGACATCCGCAACGGCCTGGCCGATTTCATCAACGGCGCGGCGGGCTTTCGTTGCGTCGCCACGTATGCCAACGCCGAGGCGGCGCTGGAAGACCTGCCCGACTTGGAGCCGGACATCGTGCTGATGGACATCGGTCTGCCAGGCATGTCCGGCATTGAGTGCATTCGAAGCTTGAAAATGCAGCATCCAAAACTGCAGATCATGATGCTCACGGTATACGAAGACGACGACAAAATTTTCAATTCCCTCGTCGCCGGTGCCAGCGGTTATATTTTGAAAAAGACGCCGCCGGACAAATTGTTAGAGTCGATTCAGGATTTGTACAACGGCGGCTCGCCGATGTCGAGTCAGATTGCGCGCAAAGTCGTGCAAACTTTTCAACATACGCAGAAACCCGCCCAGCCCACCGCAGACCTCTCCAGACGCGAGCAGGAGATTCTCGCCTATTTGGCCAAAGGCTATCTCTACAAAGAAATCGCCGCCACGCTCTCCATCAGCGTCGAAACTGTCCGCACCCACCTGCGCAATATCTACGAAAAGTTGCACGTGCGCACACGGACTGAGGCGGTGTTGAAATTTTTGCAGAAGTAGTTCGTAGTTACGCCTTTAGGCGTCCAGACTTTTGGAGAAAGAGAGATGCCTTGTGTTGCCACATGTTTCTTGCTTTGTTTACTTTTTTTAACATCTCACAACCGGCTTTCCTAATCAGACCTTGAATCCCTAAAGGGATCACTACAAACGGGGCATAATACTACTT
>JBOHQZ010001206.1:0-2108 GCA_050732275.1 bacterium | reverse complement strand
GTTCTTGCATGGCCGGCGTCGGCGGCCATCATTGCCATGGCTCTGATCGCAGCATCATGCAGCTCGAAATCTGCCCCAAACCAATACGAATACGACAGCATCTTCTTCCCGCGCCAGAAAGCCACTGTTGCTGTCATGGAAGCCATACTCATCGGCAAGCTGGTCGAAGTCGATGGCTGCCTTCGCATCAACAGCAGCAACAGCGAAACCAGTTATCTCGTGGTGTGGCCGTTCGGCTACTCGCTGAAAATTGCAAATGGTGTGATCATGATACAGGATGGGGCAGGTAAAACGAGAGTGCGCGTTGGGGAAGAAGTCTTCGTCAGCGGCGGTGAGACCAAATCAGTCGAGGGCATCGCAGCGCTCGACGATCAATTGAAGCGGGAATTGTCTACGCGATGTCCAGGGCCTTACTGGCTGGTGGGAAGCGAAGTCAAGCGCGCGGGGAGCATAGGCAAATCAAGTCAGGAATGAGAAAATATGAATCGCAAAATGCTACTGATGCTCGTGACGTTCGCGTTGCTTTTGCCTTTGCCATCAGCGAAGGCGCAATCGGGCGCTCAATTTGATGTCAACGCCTACAAAAATTTCCTCACTGCCCATCGCGATCTCACCGCCAATCAATTGTTGGCGATGCATCCGGCCGTTGCTTTTCGCGACAAGCTTGCTGTTGATGTCAAAACCGTCGCGTATCTCGATAGCATTAATCGCGTTTACCAGCTTACGGCCGACGAGCTGGCGCTCTTGCAGGAGCACGGCTTCGTCGTCTCCGAGCGGCTATCCCGGCTGAGCTTCGGTCAGGCATATCTGGAAATCTATCAAAACGATTTGCCCGTCTTCATCTCCACCGATGCGTTGCTGCACGCGCTGCACAAGTCGTATGACGCCATATTGCAAGATACCGAGCTGGGCGTGCTCATTCCGCGCCTCAAAGATCTGCTGCTAAGCTTGCATAACGCCTGGCCGGCTTTGGCAAATACCTACGCCGGCAAGCCGGAGATGCAGGCGATGCTGAACGATGTTGACGTGTATTTGAATGTCGCGCTGCGACTGCTCGGTGAAAACGTGGCGCCGCAGCGCGCAGAAAATTTAGCGGCGATCGATGAATTGCTCGCCCTCATCGCTGCCGAAAGTCCGGCGGCCTATGAACTCTTCAGCACCACGCCGCGCACCATCGACTTCAGCCAGTTCCGGCCGCGCGGGCATTATACCCAGGACGAATTATTGAAGAAATATTTTCAAGCAATGATCTGGCTCGGCCGCACCGAATTGATGTTGTCCAAGCCGAAAATTCCCGGCGGCGTGGTGCCGACCGATGCCGACATTCAGCGGCAAACCATCGTTTCATTTCTCCTGTTGGAAGCCGCACAAAGCAGCGGCGGCGTCGCGCTTTGGCAGGAGATCGACGGCATCATTCGTTTTCTTGTCGGCGAAAGCGACAACGTGGCGTTGCCGCATCTGCAATTGCTGGCCGCCGAGATTGGGCTGGTCCAAGCCGGCGAGCTGCTCGACACGGCGCGTTGGCAGGCTTTTAAAGACGCTTTGACCACCAAAGCCTTCGCGATGCAGCGCATCAACTCGCAAATTCTCCTCACCGATCCATTCAACCCCGAGCAGCTCGAGCCGCCGGCGGCCTTTCTTTTGTTTGGCCAACGCTTCGTGATCGACGCTTACGTGATGTGGAACGTCGTTTACGATCGCATTTTGCATCAAGGGCGGAAAGTCTGGCGCGAGCTGCCTTCGAGCCTCGACGTGCTGTTCGCGCTCGGCAACGACGCCACCGCGGTTTTGCTCGAAAACGATTTGGAACAATATCATTATGCTTCAAACAGCGCGGCGCTACGCTATCTCGTCGATTCGTATGAAAATGACTTTTGGAACAGTACGTTGTACAACGTGTGGCTGCAATCGATCCGAAAACTGAACCCGCCAAAAGATTTGTCGCGATTTCCGGCGTTCATGCAAACCGGCGCGTTTTGGCAGCAGAAGATGAACACACAACTGGCGGCGTGGGCGCAATTGCGGCATGACAATCTGCTTTACGCCAAACAATCATATACCGGCGGCACCACGTGCAGCTTTCCGCACAGCTTCGTCGAGCCGTTTCC
>JBOHQZ010001205.1:0-2111 GCA_050732275.1 bacterium | reverse complement strand
TTGCTCTGCGCCGTGATTCTCCATGCACTCCGCTACTCCGTGTGAAAAAGGCTGTTCAAAGATCTGCAAATTTTCGTGCGCGCGTCAGCCTTTTCTGGTAATTTTGCATAGAGGAACATCACATGTTTCTTGGCCATTACGCCGTTGCCCTGGCCGCCAAGAAGGCGGCGCCGAAAACTTCGTTGGGCACTTTATTTCTCTCAGTGCAGTTTCTGGATTTGCTCTGGCCAATATTTTTACTGTTGGGTCTGGAACACGTGCGCATCGATCCCGGCAACACCGCCTTTACACCTCTCGATTTTTATGATTATCCCATCACGCACAGCCTGGTCACGGCCATCGGTTGGTCGCTTGCTTTTGGGCTGATCTATTTTTTCAGGCGTCGCGACGCAAGAAGCGCCTGGATACTCGGCCTCGGTGTATTCAGCCACTGGCTACTCGATTTCGTTGCGCATCGTCCCGATCTGCCGATCTTTCCCGGCGGTGAAATTTATGTTGGGCTCGGCTTGTGGAATTCCGTTCCGGCAACCATCATCGTCGAAAGCGTGCTGTTCTTTGTTGGATTGATTTTGTACCTTCGCACTACAGTCGCACGCGATTGCATTGGCCGCTACGCCTTCTGGGCATTCATTGCCTTCAGCGTGCTGATTTATGTGGGAAATGTTTTCAGCCGCCAACAGCCGCCCTCGAATGTAACCGCACTGGCGATTGGAGGATTATCACAATGGCTCATCATCCCTTGGACCTATTGGATCGATCGCCATCGCTTGAGCAAGTGAAGTTCGACTTGGGTTCAACGATCTTTCAAATTTTGCAAAATCCTATCACCCAAGTCGAACTTCGCCCTCATCGCCAAATCTGACTTCATTACAACCATTCAACATTTGCAAGGAGTGTTATCATGACCAAGCTTGTTCTTCTCCGCCACGGCGAAAGCACCTGGAACAAGGAGAACCGCTTCACCGGCTGGACTGACGTTGATTTGTCTGAAAAAGGCCTTGCGGAAGCCCACACCGCCGGCAAACTTTTAAAAGAAAACGGCTTTATTTTCGATATAGCGTTCACTTCGGTTTTGAAGAGAGCCATCCGCACGCTATGGATTGCTTTGGATGAAATGGATTTGATGTGGATTCCGGTTTATAAGTCGTGGCGGCTGAACGAAAGGCATTACGGCGCGCTACAAGGCTTGAACAAAGCCGAGACTGCGGCAAAATACGGCGAAGAGCAAGTACACGTGTGGCGTCGCAGTTATGACATTCAATCGCCGGCGCTCGAAAAAACCGATGCCCGTTATCCCGGCCGCGATCCGCGTTACCACGGCCTGGATGAGAAAGATATTCCATTGACCGAATGTTTGAAAGACACCGTCGCACGATTTCTCCCCTATTGGCACCAAGCTATCAAACCGGCGATTCAATCCGGCAAGCGCGTCATCATCGCCGCGCACGGCAACAGCCTGCGGGCACTGGTCAAATATCTCGACAATATCTCGGACGATGAAATCGTCGGCTTGAATATCCCGACCGGTATGCCGCTGATTTATGAGCTGGATGAAAGCTTGCAGCCGCTCCGCAACTACTATCTCGGCGACCCCGAAAGCGTCAAGAACGCCATGCAGGCAGTGGCGAATCAGGGGAAAGCGAAATAGCCGAAGCTCGTGATGCGCGTACTGAAAGCATAAGCCGGATGAGCCGGAACCCCAAAAGGTTTTTGCTCACGGAAGGGAATTCTCACGAAATTTCATTCCGTGTGCTGTTCCATTTCCGTGAGCAAAATTTCTTGCCTTTTTTTGCAAAGATTTAACTCTTTAGTTCATCCCCGCACAGATGGCGCAAGACGGTGTAACCGGCGTTTCGTGCGCGCTCATTCGCAACGGCAAAATCGTGTGGACGCGCGGCTTTGGCATCACCAATTGTTTGCGGCCCGCACCGGTGACGCCGCAGACCGTGTTTTCTGCGGCGTCATTGGGCAAAGCGGTTTGCGGCTACCTGGCGATGAAAAGAAAAGCCTCAAATTCTAACCCGGCGAGCAATTCGCCTATGCAAACGCCGCAGGTGAGGGTTAACGAGCATGTGTCGTGGGGATTGGGAATCGGCATGCAACACAGTGAG
>JBOHQZ010001204.1:0-2117 GCA_050732275.1 bacterium | reverse complement strand
TTAAATTTTGGGGAAGGAACATTCGATCTTTTCAACGATTGGTATGGATTCAACGGTGCAAAATTCTCCCGGCGAGACGCAGCTTGACGCACAGCATTCGGATATGACGGCAGCGGCTAGGCCACACGCCGCTTTGAATGGCGTCGTTATCCATTATCACGAGATTGCGCTCAAGCTCGGCAATCGCCGTTTTTTCGAGCAGCAACTGCGGCGCAACGTGTTGCGCACCACGAGCGCGTTGGGCGTGAAGGACGTTCAGCGCCTTTCGGGCCGAATGTTGGGAATTCTTGCGCCCGGCGCGGATTGGGAAAAGATTGCCGCCGCGCTTCGGAAAGTTTTCGGCATTGCCTATTTTGCCCCGGCGGTGAAGCTGGAGCAGAATATGGCGGAAATCAAAGCCACCGCGGTGAAATTGCTCACTGATAAAAATTTTGCCAGCTTCAAAGTCGCCACCAGGCGCGGGCAAAAACATTTTCCCATGACCTCGCCGCAAATCAACGCGGAAGTCGGCGAGCACATTGGCCAGCACTTCCCGGCGCGCGTCGATCTCTCGCAGCCGGAATTGACGCTGCACCTCGAGATTGTCGACAACTACGCGTTGATGTACACCGGCCGCATCGAAGGCCCCGGCGGCTTGCCGGTCGGCACGAGCGAAAAAGCCGTGTGCTTGATCTCCGGCGGCATCGACTCCCCGGTGGCGGCATATAAAATGATGAAGCGCGGGGTGAAATTGATCTTCGTGCATTTCCATAGCGCGCCATTCACCAGCCCGGCTTCGCAGCGCAACGTCGAGCGCCTCGTCGAAATGTTGAACACCTATCAGTTTCGCTCGAAGCTTTATCTTGTTCCGTTTGCGGAAATTCAGCAGCATATCATCGCGCACGCGGCGCCTTCGTATCGCGTGCTGCTCTACCGTCGCGCCATGGTTCGTATTGCGGAGATGATCGCCTACAAGAATCGGGCGCACGCGCTCGTGACCGGCGAGAACGTCGCGCAGGTCGCCAGCCAAACGCTCGTCAATATGAAAGTCATCAATCAAGCGGCGACGCTGCCGATTTTGCGGCCGCTCGCCGGCGATGATAAGCAGGAGATCATCGCGATGGCGCAACGCGTCGGCACCTACGAAATTTCCATTGAGCCGTTTGAAGATTGTTGCTCGCTCTTCGTGCCGCCGCATCCGGAGACGCGGGCGAAACTGCCGGTGATTCACGAATTTGAAGCGAAGCTTAATTTGCGGCCATTGCTCGAACAAACCATCACCAAAACGGTGCAAAAAGAAATTAAATTATGAAAGACCCCAAGCTGCCTTTCCAGGAAGGTGATCCGGTTATTTTTTTAGATAGAAAACAGCGCGTTTATTACGGCGTTTTGCAAGCCGGCAAGAAAACCGATATTCGCGGCGACATGCTCCCGCACGACGCGATAATCGGACGCACCGAGGGATTTTTGTTGCGCTCCCAACGCGACATTCCGTTCTGGGTTTTTCGCCCCACCATCAACGAGCACGTTGTCAACATGCCGCGCGGCGCCACGGTGATTTATCCCAAAGACCTCGGCGTCATTTTGCAGTATGCCGACATTTATCCTGGCGCCAAAGTGGTGGAAGCCGGCCACGGCTCCGGCGCTTTAGCCACCGCATTGCTGCGTGCTGTTGGTCCGGCCGGACAGGTGATCAGCTACGACATCCGGCAGGATTTCATCAACAATGCACGAAAAAATATGAAGAACTTTTTAGGCGAAATCCCCAACCATCTCGTGCGCGAGGCCAATATCTACGAGCATTTTGAAGACGACGCGGTGGATCGCTTGATTTTGGATCTCCCCGAGCCGTGGCGTGTCGTCCCGTTGGCGACGCCATATCTCCGCCCCGGCGCCGTCGTTTGTAGTTACTCGCCAACCGTGCTGCAAGTGAAATCGTTTTGTGAAGCTTTGCACCAGGCGCGCTGTTTCGTCGATGTGCTCACACTGGAAACGCTGTTGCGCCGTTGGAACGTCGAGTCGATGTCCGTGCGCCCGGAGCTGCGGATGATCGGACATACGGGATTCTTGACTTTTGCGCGGAAAGTTGAAACTTCGCCGGAGGCGCCTATTGCGACAGAACCGGCAGAGAATAATTT
>JBOHQZ010001203.1:0-2120 GCA_050732275.1 bacterium | reverse complement strand
GTTGAATCTAATCGGTACGATCCCCGAGCCTCGCCAGGTGCTTGCTATTCCGGAAACGCATTTGCACCTTTATGGCAAATCGGCGCGCCCTGGACGCAAGCTTGGGCATGTGACCATTCGCACTGACAACCAACAGGCTCTGGAAGCGCGATTGGATCAACTGTGCTTTTTGCTTTCAGCATAATTTTATTTTTTAATAATTTTGCCATAATCATCTTGCTTTAATGGACGCCCAAGTGAACCTACAGCCAGAGATCATCATGAAAGCCACTGGAATTTTTTCCTCATATAGTCTCTTTAAAGTAAAATCATTGCAGAAAAAGCAAAAACTTTTATGCTCACGGAATAGAACTCTCACAGAAAAAAGAATTTATTTCCGTGAGAGTTCCACTTCCGTGAGCCATTTTCCTTTTGGGTTGCGGCTCGTTCGCGGTGGGATTAAGCTGTTGCTTATTTTAATCCTACAACTACTCATTGCTGTTCAGCCGTCCCAGGCACAACTTGCTACCAACCTCGCGGAGTCCATGAAAAAACAACGGATCGTTTCGGCACGAATTCAATCCCCAACTCGCGTCGAAATTAAGTTGGCGCAACCGTTAAAAAAGATTATTGCGAATGATTTTTCTATCACGCCCGCCGGCGGCGTTGAAAATATCCAAGCGCTGGATTCCACCCATCTGGTTTTGACCACCGAGCCGCTCGTCCTGCAGAAAAATTATCAATTGAACATTAAAGACGACGGCAGCAAAGCTCTGCTCCACGACGGCATTCTCGATCAATTTTATTCCGAGAAACCGCTCGGTTACCGGCGAGAAAAAGAACAGTTGGCGTTTCGAGTTTTTGCACCGCGGGCTTTGCAAGTTAAGCTCGTGCTCTTCGAGACCCACGACGCGACAACCGGACGCGAGTTTGCGATGCAACGCGACAACGACAGTGTTTGGGAGTTTTTGACCGCAGAAAATTGGACTGGCAAATTTTATGGCTATCGCATTACCGGCCCAAGCGGCGAAGGCGAAATCTACGATGACAGTAAAATCGTCGCCGATCCCTATTCGCGTGCCGTGGCGACGATGAATCATTATCGCCATCCTGGCAAAACCTTGATTCTACCCGAAGACAATTTTGATTGGGGAGGCGATGCGTTTCTAAAAATTCCGATGGAAGATTTGATCATCTACGAAATGCACGTGCGCGACTTGACGGCGCATCCATCTTCGGGCGTGGCGCCGGAGCTGCGGGGAACTTATCGCGGCCTCATTCAACCCGGCGTGAAAGGCGGCATTGATTACATCAAATCGCTCGGCGTGAATGCCGTCGAGTTTCTCCCCATTCAAGACTTCGGCAATCTCGAACCTTCCGTTGAAGAAAATCGTGCGACAAATAATGTTTATGCCCGCAATCACTGGGGCTATATGACGAGCTACTTTTTCGCGCCGGAAAGTTACTATGCCACCAACGGCACGATGGCGCCGGATAAATGGAACGGCGTCGATGGCCGACAGGTGCGTGAATTTAAAGAAGTGGTCAAAGCTTTTCACCAAGCCGGCATCGCGGTTTTGCTCGACGTGGTGTACAACCATGTTTCCCAATACGACGAAAATTCTTTCAAGCTGATTGACAAGAAGTATTATTTTCGGCTTGACGACGATCAAAATTTTCTGGGCAAAAGCGGGTGTGGCAACGACTTTAAAACCGAGCGGGCGATGGCACGGCGACTGATTCTGGACAGCGTCGAATTTTGGATGCGCGAATATCATATCGACGGCTTTCGCTTCGACCTCGCGGCGATGCTCGACTGGGAGACTTGTGATGCGATTTTGCAACGGGCGCGCGCTATCAACCCGAATGCGATCATCATCGCCGAGGCTTGGGGCGGCGGCGGCTACACGCCGGTTGAGCATTCCCAACACGGCTGGGCGGCCTGGAACGATCAAATTCGCAACGGCGTGAAAGGCTGGCAACCGACCGGAAAGGGTGATCAGGGTTTTATTTTCGGCAAATGGAAAAGCGGCACGACGATGGCAAGCTTGCGCAGCTACGTCACCGGCACCCTCAAAGAAGACGGCGGGTTGTTCCAGCACAAATCCCACGCAATTAATTATCTTGAGTCGCACGACGAT
>JBOHQZ010001202.1:0-2122 GCA_050732275.1 bacterium | reverse complement strand
TCGGTGGCTTGTGCCAGCATGTCACGGCCTTGGAGCTGGGGACGGCCATAATTGATGCTGACCGTTGCACTCCCAAATGTCGCGCTAGCGGTGCCGCGATCGCCGGCCGGGGCTTTTTGCTCTGCAGTAGTCGTGGTTTCAGCATTCTCGGTTTTTGCTTCCTCTTTTTTGGCGCACGTCACAAACAAAAAGAGTGCGGCCAGCAAGCATGTCGCTTGCGCGAAACGAAAAGATGTCTTCATTGTAAATCTCCTTTGGGTAAATTTGATATTGAACATTTAAATGGTTTTAGCGGACACGAGCGCGATGATGCGCAACGGTCCGCCGCTGCCGCCTTTGATTTTCATCGGCAGCGCAAACACGGTCGCGCCTTTCGCCGGCAACTGATCGAGATTGGCGACGTTTTCAAACGCTGGAATATTTTTGTCAAACAAAATTTGGTGGCTCTCAAAGAGCTGCGATTGGCCGTAATCAATGCTCGGCGTATCGAGGCCGATAGCATTGATTTGCCGATTGGCGACGAGCCAACGCGCGGCCTCGGGATGCAGGCCGGGGAAATGCAGCTCGGCGACGGCTTCCGGCCCGCTTTTGTCTGTGCCCAAATATTTGAGACGATCCGGCCAATATTTTCCATAACCCGTGCGCAGCAACACAATCGATTTACTGTGAATTTGACCATGCTGAGATTCCCACGCGGTGAAATCGTCCGCGCTGATTTGATAATCGCGATCAGCTTGCGCTTTTTCCGAAACGTCGATTATCACCGCCGGGGCAATAAGCTGCTCGAGCGGAATTTGATCGACAGTTTTACGGCCTTCGGCAAAATGAATCGGCGAGTCGATGTGTGTGCCGCCATGCTCCGCCGCGCGAAAATTGTTGGCGGCGTAGTAAAATCCAGCCGGTGTGCGCTGCGCCGATACTGTGTCCAATTTGAACGGCGCAGCCGTTGGCCAATAAATGGTTTCCGATGAGAAGTCGTGCGACAGATCGACCCAGCGGCCGGTGGGAAAGGGGCTCGGTTTGGCGCAACCAAGCAAAAGCACTAAGCCGAATAGCAAATAAGGCCTTGTTTGCTTTAGAATCATAATCGCCCTCCGTAAAGTAACCTGCAACAAAAAGGGAATCGCAACGAAATTGAGTTCATATCAAACAACTTCTCCTTATAACTCTTTTCCGACGACAAACTTTCAAACCAGTTCATGACTATTCTCCTGGCGGTTAAACTGCCTTTTGCCTCTTGCTTTTTGCCTTTTGCTTTCTCAAGTCTTCCTCGGCCCGCTCCAATCATACGGGAACCAATATTTTTTGCGTTCGATTTTGTAGTCGATGAGCACGTGTTTCGGCTCGCGAAATTCGTCGAGGCCTTCGATGCCGAGCTCGCGGCCGTGGCCGCTGGCGCGCATGCCACCGAACGGCGCCGCGTCGTTGTCGGTGAGCGGATCGTTGATCCAAAACGTACCGGCTTTGATATTCTCGGCAGCGGTGAGGGCTTTTTCGAGATCGTTGGTGAAAATGGAAGCGCCGAGGCCGTACTCGGAATTGTTGGCGAGTTCAATCGCTTCATTTATATCTTTTACAATTTGAATCGGCGCCACCGGGCCGAACGTTTCAGCGCGCATGAGTTCCATTTCCGGCGTCACTTCGGTGATCACAGTCGGTTCGTAGAAATATCCTTTCGTGAATTGTGGCGGCCGCTTGCCGCCGGAAAGAATTTTCGCGCCCTGTTGTTTTGCGCGGCTAACTTTTGCCTCGACTTTTTGGCGTTGAAATTCGCGCACCATCGGACCCATGTCGACATCTGGGCCCATGGGATTGCCGAGGCGAAGTTTTTTGCTCGTTTCGACCATGCCTTCGATGAATTTTTTTGCAATCGATTCGAACACGTAAAAGCGTTCGGCCGAGGTGCAAACTTGTCCGGCATTGAGAAACGCGGCCCATGCTCCGGCAGCCACCGTAATGTCAACATCGACGTCGTCGCAGACAATGAACGGATCATTGCCGCCCAGCTCGAGATGAACTTTTTTGAGCTGCTGCGCCGCCAGCACGGCAATGTGCCGGCCCGTATCGACGCTGCCGGTGAAGGCAATGAGATCGGTGCCTTTGGAAGTCACGAGCGGCTCGC
>JBOHQZ010001201.1:0-2125 GCA_050732275.1 bacterium | reverse complement strand
TACTGCTGGTGTCTGCCGTCCAAATCCACGATTGCGTTCGGTCAAATTCCGGATCGATGTGTAAACCGCTTATATTTTTCTCTGGTTGCATGAGTGACATAGCCTCTTCGAGCGTTGGCAAGCGCCAATCATCATAACCGGCAAAACGTTGCTTATTCAAATTGTCAATATATTTTTGTGCTTCGGCGTAAGTCATCGGATTGGGTGAGCCAGCCTGTTGCCATGTCAGTCTCTTGGTTTGATCGAACACAACAGAGTCGCCGTGTTGAAGCTTGTACTCGTGCAAAATTCCTTTGCCCTTGGGGTTCAAGTCACGGTCGTAATAGTCATGCTTTATAAGCATAGTCTTGGCCTGATCAACAGAAATTGTGGAGAAAGATTGCCAAATCCGCACAGCAACAAAAACTGCTGCCACGACGATAACCGCAAAAGTGATATTCATCACCTTCCCGCGCGGCCACCACGCGGAAACCCGCCGCGCTGCAGCCGATCCGCTTGGCATAAAAACTTTAGTCTTGCTCAACAACGGTTGCCAGCGTTTCGTTTTTTTGGCCGGTTTAGCGTAAACAGGATCGGGTTTTCGTGTGGCAGGTGGGGGACTTTCACGAACTTCGGTCGATGGAGGTGTTTGATCTCCCACCGGAAATGCCACGTGCTGCGGCGGCAGTGTGCTTGAAGGCACTGGCGCTGGCGTCACAATTTTTGGCTCCACCCTCAATGAGCGGCAGAGTTGGGGATAGCCGGTTTCGTAGGGCGAGAAATTGAGCCACAATCTGCCGCGCAGCAAGGCCGGCAAAGCCGTGCCATCCAAAACGCAAGCGATGATCCGCTTCTGCAAATGAAACGCGCTCGTCCATTCCTGCTTCACGTAATACGATTCCGCCGAGTCGGCCGACCACAAAAGAATGAGCGTGTTGCACCAATCCAACGCTGCGCTAATGCGGTCCGGCAGCGAGTCTCCGCCGGTGATCTTTTCGTAATCGACAAAGACCTCCACTCCATCGCGAATAAGATCGCGCTGCAATTGCTTGGCGACAGGTTGGTTCTTCCACGCATAGCTGATGAAAACTTTTGGAGGATTCACTTCCTGTGGACTACTGGCCATAATAACGTTTTATTTTCTGATTTTGCTCTTCCTCCTACTCATACTCTTACTCCTACTCGATTTAAAAAAAACGAGCAAGAGCAGGAGAAAGAGTATGAGTAAAAGTTGTGCATCACGGCCTCATTGCCGCATGGGAATCACCACATCAATCCGGCGGTTCTGCGAGCGGCCTTCTTCGGTGGCGTTGTTGGCAACCGGCCTTTCACTGCCGTAGCCAACCGCCTGCACGCGTTCTTCCGGCAAGCCCATGTTGGCGATGAGATACTGCTGCACCGCCCGCGCCCGATCCGTCGAAAGATTCAGATTGTACGCATCGTTGCCGACGTTGTCGCTGTGGCCTTCGATCACCACTCGCGCGTTGGGAAATTCCCGAATGGCGCGCTGCAATTTCGTCAGCAGCGAAAAATACTCCGGTTGGATGGTGGATTTGCCGGAGGGAAATCGCAGTCCGGCGAGACGGATGCGCAAGCTGTCGCCCTCGCGAATGACTTTGGCCTGGCTCGGCGCAAACATGGTTTCGACTCCGCGCATCTTTTCTTCCTGACGCTGTTTTTCAAGCAGAATTTGCTGCTTTTTGGCCAGCTCGGATTCCAAACCGGTTTTGGTTTCCTGCATGGCGCCGATCTCTTTGTCCTTCTGCTCGAGCGCTTTGTTCAGCTCGTCGATATTTTTGTCGCGCTTGGCCACTTCGCCGATAAGGCGGCGCTCCTCCTCACGCAACGTTTGGATGGCGCTGCGAATATCGTCCAACGGTTTGGCAATGCCGGCGTCAAATTGCGGTGAAAAGTTAAAAGCCTGAGAAACTTTGGTAACCAACAACTCGTTTGCGAGCAAGGCTTTTTCCCAACCTCTCTCGTCCGCTTTCAAACGCTGAATTTGCTCGGCGAGATAAGTGGCGTGGCGAATCTCGTATTCCGCTGCTTCCGCTTTCTCACGTGCCGTGTCGGCGGCATAGCGATTGGTGTTGAGAATGTTTTCAGCCTCGGCGAGCAGCGCCTGGCCTTTGCCAAACGTCAGCGG
>JBOHQZ010001200.1:0-2130 GCA_050732275.1 bacterium | reverse complement strand
ATATTCAACCAGGCGGACCCGAATATTATCGAACTGCTGCGTACGCCAGTAAGCTACTCCTGTTTCCCCCTTGTGTTCAGTGGGGGTTATTTGCGACCAAATGGTTGTACGAAAGGGGATATTTCTCAAGTCCATTTTTTTTATCACGCCACGATCTTTATGTTTTCACCACGATCTTGTTGCCAATTTCGCTAACGCCTGAATTAAGCCGAGCCGCGAAGCGGCTTCGGCTTGAATGAATTGCTTCGTCGCGCCGCACGAATTCTTATCTTGTTATATGGAGATTTACCGGCTTTTCATCATGAAAGAAAAACCGCTCGGCAATAAGCTTGTCAACCGACCATTTCCCGCCGCCGGCGATCATGGTAGCGATGCCCAAACCCAGCGCCAACAGGTGATATTCAAAGCCTTCACTTTGCTGATTGCCAGACCAATTCATAAAGAAACCATGTTGAAGATGAACCAGGGAAATGGCGCCCAGCATAATCAGGCTGATGCCGAAGGCGGCAAATTTGCTCAGGAAGCCTAGAATCAAGCTCAGCGCACCGAACGATTCCGCCATGATGATTAAGAACGCTATTGCTGCCGGCATACCCGAGCCGGCAAAATAGTCCATCGTGGCAGAGAATCCAAATCCTCCAAACAGCCCAAAGAGTTTTTGCAAGCCGTGCGGCAGGATGACGATGCCCAAGGCGATGCGGGTGACACAGACGGCGCTATTATTGTTCGTTTGAAACAGACTTCGCAACATAACTTCTCCTTATTTATTTTAAACGTTCAGCCGATTTTGCAACGTGCGAAAATTGATGCCCAAAATTTTGCAAGCTTCCTTTTTATTGCCCTCTTGCTCATTGAGAACGAGATGCGCATACAGTTTCGTCAACTCCGATTCCTGCAGGCGCTGCTGCACGGCAAAATTCAAAAACTCATATTCGGATTCTTGCGTCAAGAACAACAGGTGGCGCACTTCAATCTGCGGACTATTGCAAAGCACAACGGCTCTTTCCAGCACATTTTCCAATTCCCGCACATTGCCTGGCCAGGGATATCGCAGCAGCATTGCCATGGCTGCCGGCGTAATTCGCTCAATCCTTTTGTGATTGATTTTGACAAATCGGCCGACGAAGCTTCGGGCTAATAAAGGAATGTCTTCTTTGCGCTCACGCAGCGGCGTCAAGACGATGGGCAAGACATTCAGGCGATAATACAAATCTTCGCGGAACGTGCCTTCCTGAACGGCCTTTTTCAGATTTTTGTTGGTAGCCGAAATGATCCGAAAATCCGCGCGAATGGTTTCCGTCCCGCCCACGCGCTCGAACGCTTTTTCCTGAATGACGCGCAAAAGCTTGATTTGTGTGGAAAGCGAGATATCGCCGACTTCATCCAAAAACAAGGCGCCTCCATCTGCCAGCTCAAAACGCCCCGGCTTGCGTTTATCGGCGCCGGTAAAAGCGCCTTTTTCATGGCCGAATAATTCGCTTTCCATCAGGTTTTCAGAAAGCGCGGCGCAATTGATGGCAACAAAAGGCTTGTGCCGGCGCGGGCTGTTTTGGTGAATCGCTCTGGCGACCAGCTCTTTGCCCGTGCCGGTTTCACCTTGCACGAGCACGGTGGCATTGGTTGCCGCAACTTGGGCAATGAGCTTGAAAACCGCCTGCATCGCTGCACTTTTGCCGAGCATTGCACCGAAAACAGGCGTTTCCGGTATCGCGTGAAACAGCGTTGAGTTTTCCGGCTGGTTCCATCGCCAGTCGAAGAAGCCATTGTTGGCGTTCTCACCGTTGCGCGGCAAAAACACCGGTGGAGAATTTTCGCGAATGGAACTGTATTGCAACATAAGTATTCGCTCGGTTTGGTCCATTTCTGTGTTTGGCGAATTCATTCAAATGATGAATGTTAGCGTGCAGGTGAATTGAAGATGAGCATATGAGTTAGTTTCGCAACCCCGCTTCTTTTTCCGATTCGTGCAGCTTTACGGAGCGCAAAACCGGCGAGAAATAGCACGCCGTGATCAGACCGTCAATCGACTATTTTCCGCTACCGACAATCATGGCAACAATGCTCAAGCCCAGCGCCAAAAGGTGATATTCAAAACCTTCGCCCTGCTGATTGCCAAACCAATTCATAAAG
>JBOHQZ010001199.1:0-2132 GCA_050732275.1 bacterium | reverse complement strand
CCAGCAACCAGCGACAAGCAACCAGAACCAGCATGCCCACTCCCGCCGAACTTGAAAAAATTCTCAAGCAGCGCCAAACTTGGCAAAAAGCGCCACGTCAGGAAAAACAGGCACAGGGTTTTCGTTTCATTCGTCCGATCCGCACGCGTGAGCTGACGGACTTCACGCGGCAACTGGCGACCATGGTTGGCGCGCGCCTGCCCTTGGCAAAAAGTCTGGGAATTTTGGCGCAGCACCACTCCCATCCGCAAATGCGGCGCGTGCTGCAGGCCGTGTTGCACGGCGTCACGCACGGACAATCACTAAGCGACAGTTTAATGCAATTTCCCAAAGTCTTTTCGCCATTGTTCGTCAATCTGGTGCGCGTCGGTGAGGTCAGCGGCAATTTGCCGGAAATCTTGCAGCAACTGGCCGGCTATCTTGAAAAGATGGGCGAGCTGCGGCGCAAGCTGCTGACGGCGATGACGTATCCGGCGGTGATCGTTTTGGTCGCCGGCGGCGCGATCGGCTTCTTGCTGTTTGGCATTTTGCCGACGTTCACCGATTTATTCCGCGAGTTTGGCGCGCCCATGCCGCTGCCGACGCGAATGCTGTTGGGGATAACGGCGTTTTTGCGCGCCAACTTTTTTTATATGTTCCTGCTTCTGCTGGCGGCGGCGGCCATCGCCAAAAACTTCGCGCAAACCGCCAGAGGGCGCTGGACGCTGGATGCGCTAAAAATAAAATTGCCGCTGATTGGCGCCGTCGTTAAAAAGGTCCTCATCGCCCGCTTCAGCCGCACGTTGGGAGCTTTGCTGCGCAGCGATGTTTCGCTTTTGGAGGCGTTGGAGATCACCGCACGATCCGCCGGCAATCAGCTTTTCGCGCAGGAAGTGGTGCGGATGAAGCAAATGGCAATGCGCGGCGAGCTGATGGAAAAAGCCATTAGCGGCTCGAAACTGTTTCCGCCGCTCGTGGCACAGATGATCGCCGTAGGCGAAGAAACCGCCGAGCTGGACAGCTTATTGACGAAGACCGCCGAGTTCTACGAAAGCGAGGTGGACGCGGCGATCGAAGCCATAACTTCCATCATCGAGCCGGTCATCATCGTGATTTTGGGCGTGGTGTTGGGCGGCGCCATGATTGCGATTTATTTGCAGATCTTTGATTTGATGAACGTGATTCAGTGATCGGTGATCAGTAATCACTGATCAGTGTTCCAACAATCCAACAATCCAATAATCCAATAATCCAGTGATCCAGTGATCCATCAATCCAACGATCCATTTTTAGAGGAGGCGCATCATGAAACTCAAACGCTTTTGGCGTGACACTAACGGCTTTACTTTGACCGAGCTGTTGGTCGTCATCGTGATCATCGGCATCCTGGCGGCATTGACGATTCCAAGATTTTTGAACGTCACCACCAGCGCCAAGATGACCGAGGCCAAGCTCATGCTCAAGCAGGTTTACAATTTGGAGCGCGGATATTATTTGGAAAATGATGCCTACAGCGCCGATTTGCAGGCGATCAATTTTGAGCCGGAAAAACTCAAAACCGATGGCGGCAATGCCCGTTATAAAATCGCCATTGCCAAGGCCACTGAAACCGAATTTGTCGCCACGGCTACGGCGGTGGTGGATTTCGACAAGGACGGCGCCTACAACGTTTGGTCGATCAATCAAGACGGCGTGCTCAAACAGGACGTGCCGGACTAGTGCGCGACGGGGTGAGAGGGAGAGTAAAAAACAAGTGGCAAGTAGCAGGTGGCAGTAGCAATTGGTTAGAAGCGACCAGCGACCAGCAACGAACAACCGAGAGAAGAACGATGAAGCTCAAACAAACCAAAGCGATCATCATTCCGGCCATTCTCTATTTCTTGTCGGCCGGTTGTAATGGAGGGGCGACGTCGGGATTATTGCTCAATGAGCATCCCAGAACGGTGGCGGTGCTGGATTTTGAGCAGGACGGTTTTCTCGGCGGCGAAAAGATCGGCAGTTTCGCCGCCGATGAGCTGACCGCTGCCCTGTTTTTGAGAAAAAAATTTGAAGCCATCGATCGGGCCCAGGTCAAAGCTGGCGCGCACGAGCTGAATCTCTCGAATGGCATGATGCCGGCGGATGCCATCAAAAAATTGGGTCAAGCGTTACGA
>JBOHQZ010001198.1:0-2137 GCA_050732275.1 bacterium | reverse complement strand
TTGGGCTGGACGAAGAGCAAAAAATTTGGGCCTGGTTTGAAAACGGACTGGGCTACAACGGCAACAAATCCAAAAGCGCGCAGATCGACGCCACCATCAACCGCTGGTTTGGCGGCTCACCCACCGACCCCGAAGACAGCGGCTGGACCACCTCCAACGGCGTGCCGCGCCTGCACTTAATTCGCGTGCTCAAGCAATACCCCAATGGCGTCAAGCCGGCGGATTTGAGCCGCATTGAAACGCAGTTCCGCGACATGATTTTTTCCGGCAATGGCAGCGACATTTGGAATTGCGGCAGCAGCAACGGCGTGGTAGCGCGCAAAGCCGCAGCGTACATTTATTTGGAAGACCACAAAGACGCCACCGTGGTTTGGCCGAGCCTGCCGAGTTATTGCCAGGGCAATTTCAACGGCGCCACCAACTTCGCTTACGCCGGCAATAACTATCAAGATCAGCAGCGTTATAACGCTTTGGCGATCGTGCGCGATTGGCTGTATTCCACTTTTGACCGTTGGGTGGCGGCGGGCGACTGGACCGGCGAGTTTGACGCCTTCTACACGCCGCCGCTGATTTACGCCTTGTACACGCTTTACGATTTTGCGCAGGATGCGACGATGAGGCGCAAGGCCAAAATGATGCTGGACATGCTGCTGTTGGATTCGATTATCAACGTCAGCAGCAACAACAACGGCGAGGCCATGCACGGCGGCATTCCCGGCCGCACCTACGGCAATCAAATTCTCGGCAAAACCGAGCCGTGGATTTTTTGGTATCCGGCTTGGGGATTGACCCACGGCGGCTACAAGCATCCGTGGCACGCCTTTGCCAGCTTTTATGTAAGCGAATATGCCAAAGCTTTCTCCAGCGAGCGCATTGTCGAAGACACCGGTTATCTCTCCGACGAGCCGGATGATTATTCCCACATGGCCACGGAGTATCATTCCGGCGGCGGCAATCGCGGCAAATGGACCTACATCACCAAAAATTACAGCCTCGGCTCCGTGCTCACTGCCAGCAACAATCGCTGGATCATCAATGTGCTGTCGCGCAACGACCGCTCCGGCTCCGGCATGCGAATCTGGATCGACCGCGATCCGCAAATTCCCGGGCCAAGTGGCGGCGAATATTATCTCGAGTATGGAGAATTTGGTTGCCAATATCAGAATGCGCTTTGGGCGTTTGGCGAGCAAGGCTCGAAATATTTGCATTTTGCCGACTACGGCCGCGACGATAAGGCCGGCAATTCTTTCGACGTGGACGAGAACGTTGGCGGCTGGCGTTTTTTGCGCAAAGACGACGCCGGCGCCAGCGTGGCGATGGCCGTCAAAATGGGAACGTATGCGCACGCCATCGAGATGTGCCTGATCGGCCTGGATTATTCCAGCTATGATGATTTTAAAAATGCGGTGCAACGCAACGCTTCGATTCAAGACAGAGAGGACGGCACGTTCACGACGAGCAAGAGCCGCAAGATCGGCCGCGAGTATGATCAGGCGGCGCAGCGCCATTACACTCTCGTCGACGGGAAACGGGTTTTTCCGGATGGCACGCCGGACAACGGCCAATATGCGGTGCGCCTGAAATGCGTCGATCACCGCGGCAGCAAGATCGTCGATTGGAACAACAATATCATGACGATTTTCAAAAATGGGCAGGTGGCGACTTACGATTTTAATAATTGGCTGTTAGGCGGTGAGACGGCCCTGCCGCCGCGACCACAAGTCGACACGCCGACTATTTCTCCCTACGGTGGAACATTCACTGGAGCCGCAACGGTTGAATTGCGCACATCGACGAGCGCCGCTCAGCTTTACTACACCACCGATGGCAAAACGCCATCACAAGAATCCACGCTGTACACCGGGCCGTTTCAATTGGCGGCAAGCGCCACCCTCAAGGTGAGAGGGATCAAGTCCGGCATCACCGCCAGCGACGTGGTTGAAGCCTTTTTTGAGATTGTCGCTGCAGAAAAAGTCGCGACCCCAGCCAGCAGCCCCAACAGCGGCACCTCGGCCGAGCCGGTAGTCGTAACACTCACCACCGCCACCGCGGGCGCCGAAATTTATTATACGCTCGACGGCGCGACGCCGAGTCCGGATTCGACGCGGTACACTGCGCCATTTAAAGTGAGCAATAC
>JBOHQZ010001197.1:0-2143 GCA_050732275.1 bacterium | reverse complement strand
ACCACTTCGCCGCCGCCGTTGATGCAATCGCCGCCGGCAAAAAGACCTGGCACGGAGGTAGCGCCGGTCTTTGGATTAACGACGACGCGTTTGCCATCAACGTTTAAGCCGGGGATCGATTTATAGAGATCATACAGCCCATCCTGGCCGAGCGCCTTCACCACCATGTCACACGGAATGACGTGGTCGGAGTTCGGAATCGACTCCAATTTATTATCGCTCGTCACCTTGACTTTGTGGCATTCCAAACCGGAAACTTTGCCGTTTGTGTCAACGACCCGGCGCGGCACAGTGTGCCAGAGAAATTTGACGCCGTCGGCTTTGGCGAGATTGTATTCGTATTCGAAGGCCGGCATCTCCTTCTCGCTGCGGCGATAGACGATGGTGACAGAAGCGGCGCCGAGCCGCGCGGCCGCCGTGGCCACGTCGATGGCGGTGTTGCCGGCGCCGATCACGAGCACGTTTTCGCCGACGACGCACTCTTCAAATTTTTTGAGCCGCGTTGGGATGATGAACTCCAGCGCCTCGAAACAACCTGCCAAGTTTTCTCCGGCGATGCCGAGATTGGCGGTTTTGCCAAGGCCAGCGCCGAAAAAGACAGCATCATATTCGGCGAGTAGTTTGGCGACGGGCAAATCTTTTCCCACCGTCGTGCCGGTGCGCACCTCGATCCCGATTTGGCGAATATATTCAACTTCCGCCAGCGCAAAATTCGTGGTTATTTTGTAGGCCGCAATGCCATAAGCATTCAATCCGCCAATCACCGGCTGGGCCTCGAACACCACGCTATCCACGCCCAATTTGGCCAGCTCGTGTGCGCAGGAGAGTCCGGCGGGCCCGGCGCCGATAATCGCTGCTTTTTTCCCGAGCGGCGCGGCCTTTTTGAAAAATTGAATATTGTTTGCCATCGCATAATCCGTGGCGTGGCGCTGCAGCAAACCGATTTGAATCGGTTTTTCATTCAGGCCATTCAGCACGCAATCGCCTTCGCAGAGCACTTCGGTCGGACACGCGCGGGCGCAGGCGCCGCCGAAGATATTGGCGGAGAGAATGGTTTTTGCCGAGCCTTTGAGATTGTGCTCCATAATTTGCCGGATGAATTTCGGCACGTCGATGTGCGTCGGGCAGGCGCGCATGCACGGCGCGTCGTAGCAAAACAAACAGCGCGAGGCTTCGATCACCGCCTCGTTCGGGGTGAGCGCCGGCGCGATGTCGGCAAAATTTTGGTGCAGCTCTGCCGGTGAAAGCCGGGGAGGTTGGATGGGCATAGTGGTCACTCGATTTTAATGAGACAAGGACGTTTGCTGACGGCTAATTGCTCTAATTTAACAGACGAAAATTGAGAGTCAAGAGGCTGACGATTTTTCGCGAGTTTATTTTTTTGACTCCTGGTTACGGATTATCCAAACGGCGTGAGCGAAATTTAATTTTGTCTTGGCTGTGGTTGCAGTTCTAGCGTCCAGCTTGATAAAATGCAAGGTAATGTAACCAACCCACGAAACAAAATTTAACTGCGTTTTTTTTAAAGTGAATTGTCATCGCATTGCATTTTGCAGCATTGTTGTATTTTATGATAAAGTTTTTGTGTTGTACCATTATGTTATTTAGTATAATTATAATATGTGATTTTGGCATATATGTTGTACTCCGATTTTGTATTGCCAGGCTAAAACTGCCAACGAATTGATTTCAGTAACCGACGGAGAATCGAGGCCTGCCCTGCCAATGCCTTAGGCAGGCCAGGGTTTGACTTTTATGTATGCAAAATTAAGGTTGTACATTAACGGCGGGTAATCATTGGTTTTATATTTGAGCAGGCAAAAATGAAAACACTTATGTATCGCGTCCTTTTGATTGTGGCCATGAGTCGGCCATGGTCAAGCATCAGCGCGCAAGTGCCGGTGATCATCGATGCCATCAATGTGCAAACGGAACTCTATGGGCCGTTTAGCAAAAACCGGCTGAGATCATTCAAACTGGTTTTGGAAGACAATGCGAGGGTCCGACAAATCCGGCAGGAGGAGATTGAGCGTGAAAAGAAAATCTTTGGGGAAACCGGCAGTAGTAAGCCGCAAATTCCGTCGCCAGGCTTCGTCCCGTTTGAAAAAGCGCCGCAAATTACCAAAAGGGCGCAGCCGGTTTA
>JBOHQZ010001196.1:0-2143 GCA_050732275.1 bacterium | reverse complement strand
GGCATTCGGCGCTATCTATCTTTCGGCAACCTCACCACAAACTCTGTGAACTTTCCTTCCTCCGTTTCCACACGAATCTCCCCGCGATGCTGCTGCACGATGATGTCGTAGCTGATCGACAAGCCCAAGCCCGTGCCCTGTCCCGCCGGCTTCGTCGTGAAAAATGGATTGAAAATTTTCTCGCGAATCTCCGGCGGAATGCCGCCATTGTCACAAATGCGGATTTCTGTGCTCTGAGAGAAAATTATTTTTTTGCGAAAAAAGGCTCTCACGCAAAGACGCGGAGACGCAAAGAACGCACAAAGCTTTTCTTTGCGGTGTCTTTGCGGCATTGCCCCGAAATTCGGTTTAGTCGTGAAAAACCGCGTGATAGTATTACTCCGGCAAAACTATCGCGACCGCGAAGGTTTTTAACGAACCGCCAATTCACGCGAATGTACGCTAATTTTTTATTCGCGTTGATTAGCGTTAATTCGCGGTTGACGGGTTTGGTTGCGGCAAGTTGCCGAGCTACGCCTTCTTGCGCACAAACTGCAACGCTAAAATGGTGATATCGTCCGCCTGGGGAACCCCGCTTGCATAGGCGTTGATCGCGGCGATCACACTTTCTATCAATTGCGGCAGAGAGACGCCCGTTTTGCCTTTCAGGTTTTCTTCCAGCCGCGCCTCGGAAAATAGCTCGCTATTGCGATCCATCGCTTCGGTAACGCCGTCGGTGAAAAGAAAAATTCCATCACCGGCTTGCAGCGTCATTTGCTTTGCCTTATAGACGGAATTCTTCATCGCGCCCAAGGCAATGCCGCCGGTCAGCTCCAAAGCTTCGATCTGTCCGTCGGCGCGCAAAAGATACGGCGGATTGTGGCCGCCGTTGCAATAGTTCAACTCGCCGGAGCGCGTGTCGAGAATGCCGTAGAAAATGGTGACGAACATGGCGGCTGGGCTTTCCATATAAAGAATGCGATTGACTTGCTGTAAACATTCTTCCGGCGGCAGGCCTTTCAGCGCGGTGGCTTTCAGCAAGGTTTTGCTCACCGCCATAAACAGGGCCGCCGGCACGCCTTTGCCGGCAACGTCGCCGATCACAAAGCCGAGCCGGTCGTCGTCGATGAGAAAAAAATCATAGAAATCGCCGCCGACGTTTTGCGCCGGAATCATCGTCGCGTGAATCTCAAATTCCTTGCGGTCGGGAAAGGGCGGGAACCGGCGCGGCACGATGGATTGCTGAATTTTGCGCGCCACCTCCAACTCCTGCTGAATGGCGACGAGCTGGTCGCGGTCTCTGACCGCCTGCTTGAAAGTCAGCGCTTGCAAAATGGTTTTCTTAAGCGTCGCCTCCAGGTCGTCAAAGTCGATGGGTTTGGTGACGAAGTCAAACGCGCCGCGGTTCAGCGCCGTGCGGATATTCGCCATATCGCCATACGCGGAAACGATCACGGCTTTGATGAGTGGATATTGCTCGTTGAGCTTGGTGAGCAGCGTCAAGCCGTCCATCTCCGGCATGTTGATGTCCGTGAGCACGACGTCCGTCTCACCATGTTCTTGCAGTTTTTGCAGCGCCTCGACGCCGCTTTTTGCGTAGGTAAAAAAAAGCTCGTTATCCCGCACTTGTTTGCGGAATTTCTGGCTGATCATGAGCTGCAAATCAGGCTCGTCGTCGACGACCAGAATCTTGGCCGGCATGGTGTGTCTCCGTTATTTCATAAAGTTGTACATCTTTTTCTTTAAATCATCAAATTCGATCGGTTTGCTGACAAAGTCGTCGGCGCCGGCGGCAAGCGCCTGCTGATAATTGTAATCGTCGCCATAAGCCGTGACGAGAAAGACTTTCTGTTGTCCGTGCTGCTCTTTTATTCTTTTCAGCAGCTCCAGCCCGGTCATGCCGGGCATGTTGATATCCGAAAGAATCAGTACCAGTTCGGTGGCATGGTGATTCTCCAGAAATTGCAAAGCTTTTTCACCGGAGGCGGCAAATTGAAAAACGAATTTGCCTTCCTTGATTTCCCGCCTGAATTTTTGTTGAAAGAGCATTTCGACGTCTTGCTCGTCGTCAACGACAAGGACGATCATAAAAGTTTCTCCTCACTGTGGCTTTTTTTCATCGGTTATGGATAATCCCCCAACCTTTACCCCCGCCCGATTGACC
>JBOHQZ010001195.1:0-2151 GCA_050732275.1 bacterium | reverse complement strand
GGAGAACAGGAATATCTCTTGGATGCCACTGATCCGTTGCGTCCACTCGGCTTGCTGCCGGTTGCCGCGCTCGCCGAAGTCGGCTGGCTGGTGGATAAGAAAACCCCGCGTTGGATCGAGGTCGGCAGTCCTGAATCCTTCAACACCCATGTCACCGTATCGGCAAAGCTGGCGCCGAATGGAACCATTAGTGGTTTTTTGCAGGCAAGCGCCGGCGGCTACAACGCGCTCTTTAATCGACGGACTTTGCAAGACAAGAATGAAGATGAATATATCCGCGAGGATTGGCTGAAGAATTTGGCCGGCGTCAAGCTTGACTCGTTCCGGATCGGCAACAAGGATTCCCTTCACGCACCGCTTGGCGTTCGAGCTTTTTTCTCCGCTTCCGAACACGCGCAGGCTACGCCCGCCTGGGTCGCCGGTGACAAGATTTATCTCAACCCCATCCTTTGGGGCCGTCGCGAGGAGAATCCCTTCAAGCAGCCGGAGCGCACTTTCCCGGTGGACTTTGGCTACGCCACCCAGCAGAGCTACACGCTGAACTTGACGCTGCCGGAAGGTTGCGCGGTGTTGGAGCTGCCGAAAAATATCTCGCTTAGCCTGCCAAACGACGGCGGCCAGTTCCGGCGCTTGGCGCAAGTGGAGGAAAACCATCTGCAATTGGTGAGTCAGGTGATGATTCGCAAGCCGCGTTTTGCGCCGGAAGAATATCAAGCCTTGCGTGAGTTTTATGATCGCCTCGTGGCATTGCAAGCTGAAACCATCGTGCTCAAATACGAGGCCGCCGCAAGCACCGCAAAGAAGCCTTGAGAAGTATTGCGAAACAGCTTGTTCACTCAATTAACACACTTTTGAAGTTACGCTATTCAGCTTTTCGCGAGTATTTATTAAAAGGGTATTTTCGCGAACCTGGTGGAGACAAAAGGGAGCTTTTTGAGCCTTGTAAAAGAAGCAATATATTCTTCAAATGGAGGTATGTAAAATGTGCAACGATATTTTTTTTAGCACGCACCCGAAAAATCAATCTCGCGCCAGCCGGCGCGGCCTTGTCGCAAAGTCGTTACAGCAAAGCCGGATGATAACGTGGGCCGGTTTGATGATTTTTCTGTTGACGGGAACGCGTTTGTTGGCCCAGGATAAGCCCATGAAGTGGGGTGAAGTTCCCCGCGCCGATCTCGAAATGGCTCAATTCCCCGCAGACTCGAACGCTGCCGCGGTTATCTTGTGTGATTACGGCGAAGTCGAGTTTACCGGCAGCGATTTCGAGATGGTTTATAGGCGCCACCGCCGTATCAAAATTCTCTCTGAGGCGGGTTATAAATGGGGAGGCTTCGCTTTGCAATATTATGCGAAGGAAAATTGGCAGCGCGTGCGGGACATCGAAGGCCAAACTCTCAAGCTGGCGGCGGATGGCACGGTGCAACGTGAAAAGCTCGACAAAAAATCCATATTTGATGAAAACGTCGACGGTGAATTTCGCCGGATTCGTTTCACTTTACCCAACCTTAGCCCCGGCGCCGTGGTGGAGTATCGCTATACCGTCCGCTCGCAAAACGGCACGTTCCTGCACGATTGGGAGTTTCAAACCGGCGAGCCGACGCGCTGGAGCGAGTTCCGCGCCGAGATTCCGCAAGTGCTGCACTACGTCATGATCCGGCCCACGAGTATCGCGTTCGCTATCGACGAATCTGCAACCCGTCCGATTCCCCCGGCAACTTTGAATGTGCCCTATACTTTGAAAGTTCTGGCAAAACGTTGGGCTATGAAAGACGTGCCGGCCTTGCGAGAAGAGCCGTTCATGACCACGCCCGACGATTACCGGGCAAAACTCCGTTTCCAATTGTCCAAGGTTGTCTGGCCGGGCGAGCTGCCGATTTCAATTATGAACACGTGGGAGAAGCTCGCTGAAGATTTGATGAGCTACGAGAGCTTTGGCGGGCAGATCGAGCGTCACGGCGTTTTGCGCCGGCAAGCTGAAGCGCTCGTGGCCGGCATGAGCAATCCGGAGGAAAAGCTGCGCACTATCTACGATTACGTGCGCGCTACTATGAATTGGAACGGCGAATACGGCTTTTATACCGATGTTGATCTCGACAAAGCTTTTCAAGCGCGGCGCGGCGGCGGCCCCGAAATCGCCTTGATGCTCACCGG
>JBOHQZ010001194.1:0-2151 GCA_050732275.1 bacterium | reverse complement strand
TGCCTTCTTCGAGGGCGAGCAGAATACGCTCGAGAAAATGCGTTTCCGGCATGGCGCCGGTGACGGCGGGCTTGCCATTAACCACCGTCAGCGGCACACTTCTCACGCCGTAGCGGTGTGAAAGCTGCGGAAATTCAGTCGCTTCCACCATGTCCGCTACCACCTTGTCGCTCTCCATCGCAAACTGATGTGCCAGGCGCACGGCCTGGGGACAATGCGGTCAAGTGGGGGTGGTGAAGACCTGCAAATACAGAGGCGTGGTCAGCGCCGCCAGTTTTTTTCTGGAATCATCCGCAAGCCCCGAATCCCTTTTCGACACCATCACAATATCTTCGAGCAAGGTGGCAAATTCGTAGCCGGAAGGGATGCCGTAAAAGCGAATGCCGTAATCCTTGTCGCCCACCAGCACGGTTGCCGGAATTTTGTCGATGTTGTATTTCGCAACCTGATCCTTGTCTTCGACAAAATCGTGGACTTCAACGCTGAGCTTTTCGGACAAAGCCGCAACTTCTTCCATGATCTCTCTGGTCTCATGGCAGGAGTCGCATTCGAACTGCTGCGTGAAGTTGATGATCTTGACCGGCTGATCCATGCGGTCGAGAATTTTTTTGGTCTCGACCCGGTCTTTTTCTTGAAGAAGTGACATGGTTTTCTCTCCTTAAAAAAAGATGAATAATCTGATGAACTGCGGCATGTCCAAATTAGTTTATTTCAACGACTGATTCTCAGCTTCGAAATCATTTCTCCTTTTGGCGTATCCGAATACACGCCGTAGGCGTCAATCAATACGCCCTTCAAGCCGGTTCGAGATTGGATGGCATAAATCACCGAGTTGTTGTCGGGGTCGCTCATGCCTTCAAATCGGTAAAACTCGACGATTTCGAATTCCTCCGGCGGCAGCGCTGCGCCCGTTTCTCTGTGCTCTTCTTTCAGGCCGAAGTCGTGAGTGAAGCCTCTTTTTTCGAGGTCCGCCAACGCGTCGGTCAAGGTATTGTAGTCAGCCATGCTTGGCCTCCTTCTCAAAATTAGACAACAAGTTTTTTGAGCTGCTCGAGTAAGTGAAATCTATGCTTTTTTGACAAACATTTTTAAACCGCGAATCAACGCCAATGAACGCTAATATTTTTTTTCGCGCAAATTCGCGCTCATTTGCGGTTAAAGAGCCGTTCCTGTCTGGTTGCGGCTTATCCGCGTTGGGTTGTGAACGTGAATTTTTTTCTTCAACGAAAATAAGCCTTCAAAACATACTGCTGTAACATTCTCTGGGTGTTGAAAAACGAGCCGTTGAGCGCGATGGCGTGGCGCATCACCTCGATGAAACGATCTCGCTCGCGATAGAACAGTGGGAGAATCACGTGCTCCAGTTTGTCGTAAAGCGAGGCGGCATCTTTTGACTGGTCGTGGCTTTGTGCCATTCCCCGCCCGTTTTCTCCGATCGACCATCCGGTGACGCCTTCAATGTGCCCTTCAATCCACCAGCCGTCCAAAACGCTCAGGCTCGGCACCCCGTTGAGCGCGGCTTTCATGCCGCTGGTTCCCGAGGCCTCGAGAGGCGGTTGGGGATTGTTTAACCACAAATCGACTCCCGCAGTCATCATCTTTCCGAGCGCCATGTTGTAATTCTCGAGGTAGGTGATTTTGAGGTCGTTCTCGAGCGCTTCTTTGGCTTGAAAAATTTTCTGGATGATCTCTTTGCCGCCGTGATCCTGCGGATGCGCTTTGCCGGCATAAATCACTTGAAAGAGACCGGCTTGTGCGGCAATATTTTTAAGCCGATCGAGGTCTGTAAACAGCAGGTCGCCGCGCTTGTAGGTTGCAGAGCGCCTGGCAAAGCCGATCGTGAAAACCTCTTCATCCATCACAGCATTGTTTTTGCCGTTCACGTATTGAATCAACCGTTGCTTGGCTTGAGTATGCGCCTGCCACAACTCCAGCTTGGGAATGCTCAACGCATAGCGCAGGCTGAAATTGTCCTGCTCCCAACCCCAGATGTAGCGATCAAACAATTCTTGAAAAGGCTCAGCCACCCAAGTGAAAGCGTGAACGCCATTGGTGATGGAATCAACGACGTAATTGGCAAACATCAGGCTCGAGATTTCACCATGTTTCTTGGCGACGCCGTTCACGTAGTGACTCAGGTTGAGCGCCAGG
>JBOHQZ010001193.1:0-2165 GCA_050732275.1 bacterium | reverse complement strand
CACGTTGGCGCCGGAATTGAACGCGTTGATCATCATTTTCCGCTCGACCGGCCCGGTGATCTCGATGCGGCGGTTTTGCAAGTCCGCCGGAATCGGCGCGACTTTCCATGCCGCATCATCACGAAGGCCTTTGGTTGCAGGCAGAAAATCCGGCATGATGCCAGCGTCAAGCTCGGCCTGCCGCCCGACGCGCTTCTGCAGCAGCTTGCGCCGCGTCTCGCGAAACTCCCGCTCCAGCTTGGCGACAAAACGCAATGCCTCCGGCGTAAGAATCTCAGCGAACGCCGCGGCGACGGCGCCTTTTATTTCCACGCCTTCGGAGGGGTAGAAAGTTGTTGTTTTGTTCATGGGATTTCTCTCATAAAGTTGGTAGTTACGCCTTAAGACGTCGTGTTTGGATTAAAAGAATTTTTTAGTTCCAAAGTTCTTATGCCTGAAGGCATTACTACGAACGTTACGCGCTAGGCGTCGTTGCATAAAACTGCTGCGCCTCAGTCGATTCCGCCAACGCCGTCGTCGAGGCGGTACCGCCGCTGATCACTTGTGTGACCAAATCAAAGTAGCCGGTACCGACTTCGCGCTGATGTTTGGTGGCGGTGTAGCCTTCAATCTCCAGCGCAAATTCGGCCTGCTGCAGTTCGGAGTAGGCCGACATACCGCGTTCGCTATAATCACGCGCCAGCGCGAACATGCTGAAATTGAGCGCGTGGAATCCGGCGAGGGTGACGAACTGAAATTTGTATCCCAGCGCCCCCAGCTCGCGTTGGAATTTGGCAATCGTCGCGGCATCGAGTTTCTTCGCCCAGTTGAAAGACGGCGAGCAGTTGTAAGCGAGCAGCTTGCCGGGGAACTCCGCGTGAATGGCTTCGGCAAAGCGGCGCGCTTCGTGCAAGTCCGGCGTCGAAGTTTCACACCATAGCAAATCGGCATACGGCGCATACGCCAAAGCTCGCGCCATTGCAGCCTCGATCCCGCCGCGGAAAACAAAAAAGCCTTCCGCCGTTCTTTCACCGGTGATGAACTCTTGATCGCGCGGATCGATGTCGCTGGTCAAAAGCTTGGCGCTGTCGGCGTCGGTGCGGGCCACGAGAATAGTCGGCACGTTGGCAACATCGGCGGCCAAACGCGCGGCCACGAGCGTGCGAATGAATTGGCTCGTCGGCACCAGAACTTTGCCGCCCATGTGCCCGCATTTTTTCTCGGACGCGAGCTGATCTTCAAAATGCACGCCCGCAGCGCCGGCTTCGATCATGGCCTTCATCAGCTCGTAAGCATTGAGCGGGCCGCCAAATCCGGCCTCCGCATCCGCCACGATCGGCGCGAGCCAATGAATGCCGTTTTTGCCTTCGCTATGATGAACTTGATCTGCGCGCAAAAGCGTGTGGTTGATGCGACGCACGACTTCGGGAACACTGTTGGCGGGATATAAACTTTGGTCGGGGTACATCTGGCCGGCGAGATTCGCATCGGCAGCCACTTGCCATCCGCTTAGGTAAATTGCCTTGAGTCCAGCCTTGACCTGTTGCATCGCCTGGTTGCCGCTCAACGCGCCCAAAGCGTTGATATAATTCTCGGTTTGCAACAAGTGCCATAAGCGTTTTGCCCCCAACTCCGCGATGGAATGTTTGATCTCATAGGAACCACGTAGTAGCAGCACTTCTTCAGCCCGGTATGGCCGGATGACACCCTTCCAGCGAGTGTCAGTCGCCCAAGTTTCGAGGAGTTGGCGAGGGTTCATGACGTTGTCTCCTTAAGTTTGATTCGGGAGCTTTAGCTTCATCATCATACATGAAAATATAAAACAAAAACTATAAAAGTCAAGCGAAATTTCGCTAAAATAATAAATTCGCTAAAAGCGAAAATAATTTAAAAATCTGTAAAATTATTTCACTAATAGCGAAATTTCACTGGTTTTTAAACTATACTTTATGTAAATTATATCTTGTAAAAGAAAAATGGAGCATGAAAATGAATATGAGTGGCGATGAATTACGCCTGATTTTAGGGATCAAACTCAAACAGTTACGCCAGGAGCGGAGCTATTCGTTAAAAGATCTCACCGAAAAAACCGGGCTATCGCTTTCCTATCTAAGTGAGATCGAAAACGGCAAGAAATACCCGAAGCCGGAAAAAATCATCCAGATTGCGCAGGCGCTGGGAACTAC
>JBOHQZ010001192.1:0-2169 GCA_050732275.1 bacterium | reverse complement strand
ATGAAGAAAGTTGTCCAAAACTTTAACTTCGTCGCCGCGAAGATTTTGGACAATATCTTGGCGTTTGAAGCCTGTCGAATCGGATTGTCTGGCGAGATGCCGCAAGATGCTGCGATAGCGCTGGCTCCGGATCGCATCAAAAACCTGGGCCTCGAGATATTTGCGGCCGACGATTTCTGCGGCTTGCGCCACGCCGCTCATTGCATCGTTGCCGGAAATTTTCTGGTCGTCATCAATTTTAAAAGTAGCGTCGCCAATCTCGTGCATGAGCACGGGGAATCCGCCGGAAAATTGATATAAAATAGAATGGGCGTCGGGCTGAACTTGCAGACCCACTGAAGCGAAGGCGCGTTCGTAGAATTGCTGAGTTTCCGCCTCATTCAATGGCAGGATGTCGATGAGATCGAAAACCCGATCGAGCGAGGGCTGGTTTTGAATCAACTGCGAGCGGCGCTCGGGCAGCCCAACTAATGCGAGCAAAAGGGGCAACGGGTGGTCGGAGGTGGCAATGGAATCAACCAAGCTTTTTAGCCAATTGGCAAAAGCCGCTTCGGGAGCCAAACCATTAAGGTCATCGAGAATGAGAAAGAGGCCTTTTGCCTCGTTGCCGACTTCTTGCAATATTTTCCGAAGAGCAGGCGCAAAGCTCGAGGCCAATTGGTTAAGCTCCTGCTGATCGGCGCGGAAACGTATCGTCAAACCGAGAATATCGGCTTCTTCGATATGCCGGCCGAAAAGCGCCTTGATCTTTCCAAACCAGGAAATTTCGCGGGTTTCGGCGAGCAACGCGTCAAAAGTTCGACGCACCATTTCCTCCAACGTGTGCGCTCCGCCCAAAAAAACGTGAATACCGAGCACGCCTTCTTTGGCAAGTATTTGACGAGCGACCCGGCAAAATGAGCTTTTGCCAATGCCACGCGGGCCGCTGACAAAGACGCGCTCGATTCTTCCGGATAACGCGGCTTTGCCTTTTCCGGTTAATGCCTGCAATTCCGCCAGCCTTCCCATGAAGAACTCAAAGGGAACGGGAATGCCCGGCGTGAAGGGTGAGTAATCTTTTGTCATGGAAGCTCAACTCCGCTTCAGCCTTTGAATGGTGTACATTTTAACTAAATCGGAACCCCTAATTTCTTGAGCCGCTTTTTAAGCTCTGTTGAAGTTATGGTTCTGCCGCGAGAAGAACGACGGAGCTGTGACACCACGGATGGTTTCAATTCATAGTCGCTATAATGGCAGCGAAACCCTTGGGCATCAATAAATGACGCGTTCAGCTCACTCGGCAACTTCGACGATTGACTTTCGACGAATCGGCTGTAGGCATATTCGTTGAAAAAGACCTTATGGCCCGATTCATCGAGATAATAACTCGGGCGTTGTTCTTGCCGGACGATTTCGCGTAAGAGGTCCTCGAAGGTTTCACGAATCAGATTTTTAAAATCTTTAGCATTGAGCCGGGCAAGCGGCTTGTTCAAGGTTGAAGCAGCGATTTTTGCCATATTCCATTCCTACGACGTTGGACAAATCAAATTAGACATTGGCTATGATGATTGCCTTGAAATACTGAAATTAATATAACAACTTTATCTCAAAAGAGCAAGTCGTGGCAATCATTATCATGGCGGTGCGATAAGCCGGCGGAGTTGGTTCGCGCGCCGAAAGCCGGCCTCGAGATTGTCGTCATCCAAATCGCGCGCCATCTGCTGGAGAACGGCAATGAACTCCTGCAAGCTTTGCCGGACGTTGGCGCGATTGCTATTCAGAATATCTTGCCAAATCGAAAACCGGCTCGCAGCGATGCGTGTCATATCGCGAAACCCGCCTGCAGCTAATTGCAAACGGCTCTCGTGCTCAACCCCGTCACGCACGCTGAAATTGGTCAGCGCAATCGCCAGAAGTTGTGGCAGATGACTCACCTCCGCAACGAGGCGATCGTGCTCTTCCGGGTCGAGTATGATGACTCTCCCGCCAATGGTCTGCAACAAATTCGCCAATGATTCTAATGAATGTGCCGGTGGATTCGACGCCGGCGTCAGGACATAAGCGGCATTTTCAAACAAATGCGCGTCGGCATTTTCCCACCCGCCTTTTTCACTGCCCGCCATGGGATGGCCGCCAATAAAATAACGGTCACCGTTAAAATGGTGCGCGGCTTGCTTGACGATCCAACCT
>JBOHQZ010001191.1:0-2172 GCA_050732275.1 bacterium | reverse complement strand
GGCCACGGCGTTGGCCGGCATTTGCACGAAGAACCGCAAATACCGAATTTTGGCAAGCCCAACGAAGGGCCGAAGCTGAAGCCGGGCATGGTGCTCGCCATCGAGCCGATGGTCAACGCCGGACGGCCAGATGTGGTTACCGCTGCGGACGAGTGGACCGTCGTCACAGCCGATAAACAACCGTCGGCTCATTTCGAGCACACGGTCGTGATCAGAGAAGGAGAAGCGGAAATTCTAACTCAAGGTTTATAGCGTTGTATGCCGAAAGAAGAATCTATCAAAGTTGATGGCACCATTATCGAAACCCTCCCCAACGCGACGTTTCGCGTCGAGTTGGAGAACGGACACAAGGTTCTGGCTCACATTTCCGGAAAAATGCGCATGCACTTCATCAAGATTCTTCCCGGCGACAAGGTGACGGTGGAGCTTTCGCCGTATGACCTCTCGCGCGGGCGAATTACATACCGCTATAAGTAAGACAGATAAAAAAAATAAGATAAAATGACTTGCGGAAATAGCATTATTGTAAAGAAATATTAAAATCATTGCATCATTGAAACCCGTTGAAGGCCGAATATGAAAGTTCGTTCATCCATAAAAAAGATTTGCGACAAGTGCAAAATCATCCGCCGCAAAGGCAAGATGATGGTGATTTGCTCGAACCCCAAGCACAAGCAGCGGCAGGGGTAGGCGTAACGCAGACAGCCTGTCTGCCGGCAGCGGGTCTGCAAATTAGCTGACATTAACGGAGATATCAAGTGGCTCGTATTTCAGGCGTCGATCTGCCACGCGAAAAACGCATTGAAGTGGCGTTGACCTACATTTACGGCATCGGCCGCAATAATTCCAGGCAAATTTTGCGGCAAGCCGAGCTTAACCCGGATATACGGGTGAAAGACCTTTCCAACGAAGACGTGGCGAAGATTCGTTCGATCATCGCCGCGGACCACAAAGTTGAAGGCGCGTTGCGGGCCGAGACCGGCATGAACATCAAGCGGCTCATGGACATCGGTTGTTACCGCGGTTTGCGGCATCGCCGCGGCTTGCCGGTACGCGGCCAGCGCACGCACACCAATGCCCGCACCCGTCGCGGCCGCCGCAAGACGATTGGCGGCATGAAAAAAGTGGTCGGGAAACAATAAAACAGTTGCAGCAGCAGAAGCACTTGCAGCGAGAGTTTGTGTGCTTCTGCCAACTGCTACTGCCATCTTTATCTACGAGGAGAAAATTCCTTGGCAGCAAACGTCAAGAAAAAACGGGGCAAGAAAAAAGAGCGGGTCGAGGCGATCGGCTTGGCTCACATTCAATCGACGTTCAACAACACGATCGTGACGTTGACCGACAACTACGGCAATGTCATTACCTGGGCTTCCGCGGGCAAAGTCGGATTCAAAGGCTCGCGCAAGAGCACGCCCTTTGCCGCGCAGGTGGCAGCCGAAACCGCGGCCAAAGGCGCGATGGATATGGGCTTGCGAAAGGTCGAGGTGCTTCTCAGAGGCCCGGGTTCGGGACGCGAAGCCGCGGTGCGTTCGTTGCAAGCAGCCGGCCTCGAAATTACCGCCATCAAAGATATTACCCCGATCCCCCACAACGGCTGCCGGCCCCCAAAACGCCGGCGCGTGTGAGGAATTTGCTTTTAATACAAATGTCATCGAAAATGACATTTACAAGGAGGTCTTGACAATCAAATATGGCACGTTATATTGGGCCGGTTTGTAAGCTTTGTCGCCGCGAAGAGAAAAAGCTTTTTCTCAAAGGCGCCAAGTGTTTTTCGCCAAAGTGCCCCGTGGAGAAACGCCAATTTCCGCCCGGCCAGCACGGACGGACCCGGCGCATGAAACTGTCGGAGTACGGCGTCCAATTGCGCGAAAAACAAAAGATTCGTCGAATCTACGGCTTGCTGGAGCGGCAATTCCGCAATTATTACGAGAAGGCGCTGAAGATCAAAGGCATTACCGGCGAGAACCTGCTGCGGCTGTTGGAGCGGCGATTGGACAACGTCGTTTATCGCCTCGGCTTTGCGCCCTCGCGTTCGGCGGCCCGGCAACTAGTTCGGCACCGTCATTTTCTTGTCAATAACCGTCCGGTCGACATTCCTTCTTTTTCGCTGCGCCCCGGCGATATGATCAAAGTCCGCGACAAGAGCCGTAAAATGGAATTGATCCACGCCAG
>JBOHQZ010001190.1:0-2174 GCA_050732275.1 bacterium | reverse complement strand
AAAGACAACTTGCAATCAAAAAGTTGGAGGCTTTTGAAAACCCCATAAAAGCCGCATAAATATTGAGCGAAATGAAACTCATCAAAAAAATCTTTGCTTTTTTTGCACTGATTTGACTATAAAGGGATTAAGTAGAGAAATGCCGACAACAGTTAAAGATACTGCATTGGCATTGTAAATGCAATGGTTAAATGAATGGAGGTCAAAATGATGACTCTCGATGAATTGATTCGCGGCATTCACGATCTTGGAAATTACTTAAAAAAATTTGAAGAGAAATACCGCCTTCTCTCTGATGATTTTTATCGACTCGCAACGGCAGGCAAACTGGAGCAATCGAACGATTTCATCGAATGGTTGGGGATTTACGAAATCAAACGTAAGCGTGAGCAAAAATATCAACAGCGTCTTGCAGAGATGCTGGCAAAACAAAAAGGTGAGCTGCAGTTACCATTGAGCGAGTCCGGGATGGTCTAATATCATGCTGCCAAAACTTGAAGAATACGAATACTTTATTTTTAACCTGCGTGAGCGTTTTCTATCAGATGAGCGCTTCATTCAGCGCTACGGTTACGAAGTATTCCGTAATGACGACAAGCTTTATTGGTATGACCCCTTTCCACATCCGCATATTCCCGAATTAGCCAGTACGCATCCTCATCATAAGCACATTTCCCCAGACCTCAACCATCACCGCATTCCCGCTCCGGGTCTCAGTTTCTCACAGCCTAATTTGCCGTTTCTGATTCAGGAAATTGAAACGGCCTTGCTAATCGAATAAATTATTTTTTCCAACTCCACAACGCCGTCACCCCGAATCCTACAATGACGATACCCGCGATGCGGTTGATCCATCGCATGCGTTGCGGCGTGAGCTTGGTGCGAAACAGACTGACACCGC
The DNA here is from genome assembly GCA_050732275.1 of bacterium. GTDB lineage: Bacteria > Zhuqueibacterota > Zhuqueibacteria > Zhuqueibacterales > Zhuqueibacteraceae > Zhuqueibacter. The sequence goes on along the minus strand of JBOHQZ010001190.1, from coordinate 1,273 downwards.
CGCACAAAATCAGCCACCAAAGTGCTGAGCCGAGCGAGATGCCGAGGACTAACGCTGCTACTGCAAAATAGTCCCCACTGGTATTCGTCGCATCGATGCCGGCAAACATGGCCATAAAAACCGCAATGGTGATCGGGTTGGTGATCATCAGCAAGAACGTTGAGAAAAAAATGCCGAGCAGCCCGCGGCTTTGGCTGGATGCCGCTTGCTCGGCTGGCTTGGAAACAAGAATTTTGAGGCCCAAATAACAAATAAAAACGCCGCCGATCAATCGCAGCCATTGCTGTTGGCTCGTCAAGAAATTGGCAATGAACGTCATGCCAAATCCGGCGATGCAGCCATAAATCATATCCGCCACCGTCGCGCCCAGCCCGGAAACAAATCCGGCGAGCCGTCCCTCATTCAAAGTGCGTTGGATACACAGCAGCCCAATCGGCCCGACCGGCGCAGCTAAACTGAAGCCGAGGAAAATTCCTTTCAGCAAAAGTTCGACACGCATTGTTTTTAAAATTTGTTCCTTTAAATAGCTTGCAACGAAAAGGGAACCGCAACGAAAAATATTACCTTTGCAATGCCAAAAACAATTCGAAAATTCTTTGCAAAATTTTCTTCGGACCATGTTTGAGCACGTCGCAACATGGAATGCCATATTCCCTTTCATAGTGTTGCGCTGTTGCTTCGATTTCCGTCTCGCTCATATTCTCGTGATTGAGCGTGAGCGCGATGACGGGACGATTGGAGAGCAGCTCGATCACTTGGATTTCTTTTTCCAGCGACGCCATCGGAAAATCCGGAAAGCCGTCGTAGGTCGTGCGCTTCGGCGCGGTTTGCAGAATCACCGCGTGCGGCCGGCCCGCGACAAGCAGCTCGAAGCCGCCGGGATAGGCCGGGTGCATGAGACTGCCCTGGCCTTCCAGCAGCATCACCTGCGGATGTTCATCCTGCCAGCATTGCCAAATTGCATGCTCGATCTCGCCGCTAACAAAATCGTTGACGAGCGCATCCAAACGCACGCCGTATTTCGCGCCCTGCATCCACGCGGTTTGGCCGGTGCCGATCATCTCCGCCTTGATGCCGGCGGCGTTCAACGCATGCGTCACTTGCCACGCCGTCGTGCGTTTGCCCACCGCTGAATCCGTGCCAAGGACGGCAATGCGGATCGATTCGACCTTTTGAATTTTGCCGGAGAAAAAGTGTAGCTCGTTTCCGGCGGGCGGTTTGCGAATGTCGCGAATCTGCACGCCGCGTTGTTGGGCGAGGGCGCTGAATTCCG
>JBOHQZ010001189.1:0-2174 GCA_050732275.1 bacterium | reverse complement strand
GAACGCAAACAAGCGCACAACAGCGCACGTGGCTATATCGTCGACGATAACGAGCTGCTCCGCAGCATCGGCCCGACGGCCGGCTATCTTTCCGTGCTCGTACTGACCTTGTATATCAACAGCAAAGAAGTGACGGTGCTTTATGAGCATCCCACCGTGCTGTGGCTAATCGCTCCGTTTCTGCTCTACTGGATCACGCGCATTTGGTTCATGGCGCATCGCGGCCAGATGGACGACGATCCCATCGTGTTTGCCGTCAAAGATCCGCTCAGCTACGCCGTCGGCGCCGCGGTTGCCGTTATTTTGGTCTTGGCGTCGCTATAAAAACTTCGCTCGTAGTGACACCTTATGAAGATTGACGATCAAAATCGGTAATGGAAAAATTAGAACTCATTCCCTAAATCCCCTTCTCTTCCCAAGAGAAGGGGGCAGGGGGGATGAGTTCGGACTGAAGAACATTACCGAATTTGAAAGTCAAAACTCATTGGGCGTTGACTGTTTGAGTTAATAAAAAAGTTTTTCATGGTCAACCTGTCTCCAAAAAACGAAGCATGTGCGCCTGCCCCGCTCCGCCTATCGTTACCTTATAAAGGAGGCGGGGCGGAGCCTGCCCTGCCGCAGGCCAGGGAAGGCGCTACTACGAACGTTGTTTTTCCGCTAACTCCTCTGATTGCCGGTACAGACGAAATGTCATTCACGAATGGATGACCATCCGGGCTGTGTCATCACAAACAAATCATTGCGGCTGTGCATCATTCCGGAATCTCTCCACGGAAGGCATTTATTAAAATCCACCTTCTATGTCATACCCCAAGACCGCCAGATTTTTGATCATCGGCGCCGGCCCGGCCGGCTTAGGCGCGGCGTATCGCCTCAAAGAGCTTGGCCTCGACGATTTTCTTGTGATCGACGCTGCCGGCCACGTTGGCGGATCGGCAACTAGTTTTAAAGACGAGCAGGGTTTCGTTTGGGACATCGGCGGGCACGTGCAGTTTTCACACTATCAATACTTCGACGATTTGATGCTGCGCGCGCTTGGCCATGACGGTTGGCTGCACCATCCACCGGAAAGCTGGGTGTGGATGCGCGACCGCTTCATTCCCTATCCCTTCCAAAACAACCTCCGCTATCTTCCCAAGGAAGAAATGTGGAAGTGCCTCGGCGGCTTGATCGAGCTATACCAGGATTCCGTCATCAGGCGGCCCAACAATTTTCGCGAATGGATTCATGCCACGTTCGGCCGCGGCGTGGCGGAAATTTTCATGGAGCCTTACAACTTCAAGCACTGGGCTTGCCCGCCGGAGGAAATGTCGGTCGAATGGATCAGCGGGCGCGTGGCAGTCGCGGATTTGTTGCGTGTGGCCAAAAATATTTTGTTCGAGGAGGACGACCGCGTTGTGGAGCCGGGCAACGTCTTTCGCTTTCCGAAACGCGGCGGCACCGGCGCGATCTGGGAGGCAGTAGCGGATTTGGCTGGCCGCGACAAAATTTGTTTGCGCTCGGAAGTGGCAGCCGTTTCCGCGCTCATGCACAGCGTGGAGCTGTCGAATGGTGAGCCGATTTTTTACGAATATTTATTGAACACGACGCCGCTGGATCGCTTCGCCGAAACAGTTCAAGAATTCTCTCCCACTGTCAAAAAAGCCGCCAGGCAGCTTCAGCATTCATCGACGAACATCGTCGGCCTCGGTTGTGAAGGCCCCAAGCCGGCCATGTTGAAAGAAAAATCACGGCTGTATTTTCCGGAGAATAATTGCCCATTCTATCGCGTCACTGTGTTCTCCGATTACTCGCCGCACCACGTGCCGCATCCGGAAAAACAATGGTCGCTCATGGCCGAAGTGTCGGAATCGGCGCACAAGCCGGTTAATCAGGAAACGCTGATTGACGACGTGGTGCAGGGCATGCACGCGACCAAGCTCATTCATCCGGAAACGAAGATCATCAGCCGGTGGCGTCATCGCGCCCATTACGGCTATCCCACGCCCTCGCTGCAGCGCGATGCAATTTTAAACGTTCTACACGCGGAATTAGAGCAACACGGAATCTCCAGCCGTGGGCGCTTCGGGGGATGGAAGTACGAAGTGTCGAATCAGGATCATTCGTTGATGCAAGGCGTGGAGTGGGTCAACCGGATCGTGCTCGGCATTCCGGAGACGACGTATTTTTATCCG
>JBOHQZ010001188.1:0-2175 GCA_050732275.1 bacterium | reverse complement strand
GGCTTGCAGGCCGGCAAATCATTCTCACTGCTGACGATTTACGCCGGCCTCGGGTTTGATACGGCCAACGTCAAAGTCGAATATGAACCTGATTCCACGCCGGGCGAGCGCATCAAGTTGGACGTCGATGCCGAGAACGGCGCGCGTGCGACGCTGGGCGTCAATCTTAAACTGGCTATTTTAAACTTGAATGCCGACTACAGTATCGGCGCGCAAAGCGCCTTCAGTGCCGGCTTTGGATTGGTTTTTTAACTGAAAGAGAAAGTAACATGAAAAAATTCATTCGTACTGGCTTGCTGCCCCTCGCCCTGGTTTTTCCGCTTCTCGGTGAAGACTGCGAGAAATCCGTTGATATCGCAGTCTCCGTCGCGACAGAAATTCCGTTTCAAATCAATTCCAACAATGCCACTTACTCCGAAGTGGACACGGTTGATTTCACCGGTGATATCAAAAACGCCCTTGCAGATGCCCAAGTGAATGAGACCAGCATCGTCGATATTAAAATTGAAAGCGTGACGTACACCGTCACAAACTATAACGGCGCGCCGAATACGCTCGCGAGCGGCTTGTTGCGCGTTGGGCCGATAGACTCGAACAATGCAAGTGATGTCAAGCTGCTCAGCCAGCTCAAAGACGTCGATTTAAGTGCGATTGCCGGCCAAGAAGAGGTTCTGGCATTGAATTCTCCAGGCGTAGCGTTTCTCCATGCCAAACTCAAAGATGCCATCATCAGCAATGCCGGCGTTGTCAAGGCGTTCATTGACGGTCAGGTTAATCCTGCACCGCCGTCGAATCTGGACTTCCCGCTGACGGCGAAAGTCAATCTGATCGTGGTGGTTCGCGAAAAGGTGGAGGTGCCCGGCGGCTGTTCCAATCCGGTGGAATGAGATTCATCAATTGAGTACAGCTTGGGGCAGAATATGAAAATGCCCAATCCGATCATGGTCACGCTGGCGGCAAGATTCACGAAGTTTTTTCTGTTTGAGGCTTTGTCGACTTTCGGAGAATGATGAAATGACCGAACCAATCGTTGCGATGGTGCTGGACGAGAGTAAGTGGCTCTCCATCTCCATGCTGCTATCCATCATCGCTGTTTTGGCGCTGGCCGTTCGACAGCGGCGGCAGCGTTTGCCTCATCGCCTCAGGATTCTCGAGGCGATGAATCTCTTCTACGGATGCATGATCGGCATTATGTCCTTTGGGCACCTTTTGGCCGTAACGGTCAAATTTTCCCAAGGCACTCTCGAGGGCTCGTTGGGGCTTCTCTATGCACTCGGCCTTGTCCTGGCCATTCCAGCGTGGTGGTTGGCGTTCCGTGTAGGAAAATTTGTGAAGGACGTTGAACGACAGGGTAAATCGATAGTGGCGCTCAACGCTTGGCTAGGAATCGGCTTGCTCGCTCTCGGATTTCACAACTTGCCGTTGGCCGCGCCCGCCGCTTTGAATATCGCATACCAGTTCCATTCCCGGCGAGTTGTGGGATGGGCAATCGTGACCGTAGCGATCGTCGCGACTCTGGCCCTGTTCATTGGGTCACTCGTGTTTTTCGTTAGCGGTCAGAGCTTTGAACAATTCAAAGGCATGCAGTGAAAAAGGAGTCTACACATGAAACATAAGAATGAAATCAAAGCGCGGTTGCTTTTCTGCTTGATGCTCCTTGTTTTCGCATTTGTGCGCGAAAGCCAGGCGCAGCCACTTGGCCGCCGCGATGCGTTTTGGCAAAAATATCTGACCGGCAATGCCGGGCCGGTGGAATACGGCGCGGACGCGGCATGCGTCGACGCGCAGGGCAACGTTTATATCGCCGGCAATTTTCAAGACGACGGCTTTCTCTCGTTGCGCGTCGCGAAATGGAGCGGCAATCAGTGGCAAATTCTCGGCGACCACTTTTCCGGCGGCCGCGCGCAAGCAATTGCCGTTGATGCGCAAGGCAACGTCTATCTCGGCGGCTTGTTCGAAATCGTCGTCAACAGCGACGGCAGCGAAGTCGATGTGCTGAATATTGCAAAATGGAATCGAGCCGCGGGCAAATGGGAAGCGTTGGGCGGCGGCGTGAATGACGACGTGTTCGCGCTCGCGATTGACAACGGCAATAACGTGTATGTCGGTGGAAATTTGACGCGCGGCTTCAATCCCAACGGCTCGGAAGCTGCCATTTGGCGAATCGGCAAATGG
>JBOHQZ010001187.1:0-2177 GCA_050732275.1 bacterium | reverse complement strand
GTGGGCGCCAATCTCAAATATCTCCGCAGCCGGCTGGCTGAATTTGACGCGGCTTCCTGGGTCGTCGATACCGGCGTGTTGTTTCGCACGGCGCGTTTTCGTTTTCTCAACACCGGCAAGGGACTTCTCGATTACGGCATCATATCCGCCGGCCTCGCGGTGACGCAGATCGGGCCGCCGCTGAATTTCATCACGGCTGACACGCCGCTGCCGCGCACGTTTCGCGCCGGTGTCGCTTTCAATACCGGCACGCACGAGGGCTTGCAATGGCAAATCACCGCCGACTACCGGATCGTGCGCGATCTCGGCAACTTTTTTAGCTTCGGCTCGGAAATCGGCTGGAGCCAAATTCTCGCGCTGCGCGGCGGCTATGCGTTCAACGACAACCTGCTCAGCCATTTCAGTTTCGGCCTGACGCTGCGCCTGGACGATCTCAAGGCGCCGACGGAGGTGCTGCCCGGCCGCAATAAAGCCATCCGTTTGGACGTGGCTTCGGTGAATGACAATTTTCTTTTCGCCCGTAATTATCGCGGCAGTGTGACGCACCATGCGATTGGCCCGGAAGGGTTTGATTTCGTCGCTCCGCAAACGGGCGCGCTGATTCAAGCGGACAGCGTCACGCTCGCCTGGCAAACGACGCGGGATCCGGATTTGTACGATGACGCCGAATTTTGGTTGTTGGTGGATCGCGACAGCGTGAAAATGGCCGAGACGGTCACCGCTGCCAAACGCAGCTCCAATGCGCTTTTCAACACGTTGGACAACACGGCATTTTTAGCCAGTCAAAAAATAAATGCAACGGCGTTTCAGCTTCGCAATCTCGAAGGCGGCGATTATTATTGGACGGTGGTGGCGTATGATCGCGACCGGCACGTTCGTCTCGCGGGAAAACGCGGCCGCCACCTGCGTCATTTTCGCATCGCCACGCCTGATCTTCAAATCACTGGCATCACATTCGATTACAGCCCGTGGATTACCGAAGACGATTATCAAGGCCATTTACAGCTCATCGTTACAAATGCGGGGCTCAGCGTGGCGAGAAATATTTCACTGGCGCTGGTTGATTCTTTAGCCGTTGCCTCGAATGGCCAAACCAAGCCTTTGGTGCAAACCATTATCGAAAGCTTGCAACCGGGCGAAGTTGATACGATCAAGCTCGAGTGGCATACTTCCCAACCCGGCTTGCATCACCTTGTCGCCCAGCTTGATGCGGAGAACCGCATGCGTGAGAGCAATGAAAAGAACAACCGCAGGCGCGGCGCATTTTATACGATTCCCAAAGGCCGATTGGCTGCGCCGGACACGGCGGTTGCGTTTAATTTGTCGCGTCTTGCTTATGAAGTGCCGCTCATCGTGGAGATTTGTTTCGAGCGCAACAGCGCTCAAGTTTTGCCGGATTATCTGCACCGAGGCACGCCCGATCCACCACTGGCGATTGTAGCGGCGCGATTGCAAGCGCATCCGAATTTGAAAATCTCGATTCAAGGGTTTGCCGATCCCAACTCCGGCGAACACGAGGTCGAACTGGCCGAGGCCCGAGCAGCGGCAGTGTGCGACTCTCTGCTCGGCTTGGGCGTGCAACAGGAACAAATTTCACTTTTACGCGGCGAAGCCTTACCGCTGCGCCAAACCCCGAAGGACTCCAATGACGCGCGTTGGGTGCGGGAAGAGCGGCGGTTCGTGCGCATTACCTCGGACAGCATTGGCGAGTCCGAGCTTTTCCAGCTCGTGGCTTTTGATGTGACCGATTCGTTGTCCGCGCCGGTGGTTTTCAATTCAGCTATCGTCGGCGCAGTCGCTTTTAAAAATGGAACACTTCAGATTGAAGCGGGAGAGTTGCAAGATGGGATCGCGATCGACGCCGCGATTGATGGCGCAAATCTGCTTCAAGCTATCGAGTGGCAGCCAACTCGAACAAACGGCAAAACCGGATCAGCATGGGCAGAGAAAAATGTTGCGTATGAATTAGCTTTAGCTGATTCACTTGGCCGGCGATTTCGCACGCCTCCACGAAAGACGTTTCTTGCCATTTCGTCGGTTTTGCGGGAACAGCGTGTGGCGTGGCCGCTCAAATTTCAGGGCACTGATCCGCTCTATGATTTTTACTGGGCCAAACTGCTGGTGCATATCAATCGCATGCTTGACGCTCCCGACATGCGCATGCGCTTCTCCGGCCA
>JBOHQZ010001186.1:0-2180 GCA_050732275.1 bacterium | reverse complement strand
GGCTTGATCGGCGTGAAAGTGAACTTGCCGCGGCCCGGTTTGGCGAAGCGACTTTTGTACCGAATCCTGCCACGCAATGAGTTTTTCCCTTTTCATCGCAGTGTCCACCGTCACCGCCTGCCAGCCGGGATCGCCGGTGACCACCTCACCGGAGCTGACGATGATATAATTGCCGGGAACCGTGATTGTTGCGTCGATGGCGGCAAATTCACTGTAGACGCTTTCGCTGCTCATGAGAAAATGAAAAGGCTCGGCGTTCCAGCCGTTGCGGTCGTACACCGCCACGCGCGGATACCAATGCACGAAATCGATTTGGAAATTTTCCGGCGAACGGTTTTTCGTGCGGCGCCGGCGGCGACGCTCTTCCGTCGTGGAATCGGTGAAAGCAGGTTGATAATTTTGCATATAACCGACGCTCATCACCAACGAATCGCCGGGCAGCAACGACGCCGGCAGCGGCAAATCCAAAATCGTGTCGTGAAAATTGAAAGCGCGCAGCGGAAACTCGGATTCACGGCCGACCTGGTGAAATTGCACGCTTTGCACCGTGAGCTGATAATCCTGCTCTTGAATGACTTGTACGGAGCCCCCTTGAAAGCGCCGCATCTCTTTGACCGCAGTGTTCTCCTCGTCAAAAAAGGCGTTGGCCGGCACCTGCAAGTAAATTCGCTTCAGCGTATCCGGCGAGTTGTTTTTGTACGTGATGACGGCGTGGCCGGTCAAATTTTGGGCGGCGGTGTCCAGCGTCGCCTCGATTTGATAGCGGACGGTTTGCTGCCAATAGGCGAGGTTCGCCGGCGGGGTTTGGCTGAGGCTGAAAACTGGAATCAATAAAATGGCAAAGAGGATGAAGGTACTTTTCATAAAAATTTATCAACGGATCAATCAAGCTTTTGCAAGGCAAATTTTCGCTTTCATGGCAAAAATTTTTAAAGTTTTAAATTCGCCGCATCGAGCGAGCGTCATTATCAACTATCTTTCTGGCCTCCATTTTTCTGTCATTGGGCTGACGGCCATGCGGCAATGCTCGCGAGGCAAACGGCGGAAATATTGACAGAAAAATGGATGGCATAAAAATAAGCTTCAACGATCGGTAGTCACCGCTTCTCCTCTTCTCACCCCCTGCATGAATGCAAACGCGATGCCGAGCGCGACCGCTCCATATATGAACGCGACGCGATAATCGTTGCCAAAAACCGCGATCGTCTTTCCCGCCAAAATCGGCCCGGCGATGGCCGAGGATTGCGACGCCAAATAATACAAGCCGGTGTAAGCGCCCACACGTTCTTCCGGCGCACAGTCGATGACCATCGGCAAAGAGTTTACGAGAATCAGCGACCACGCGATGCCGGCGATGCCAAGCAAAATACGCGTCTGCAACACGCTGTGTAGAAAATAGCCACAGGTTAGTAAAATAGCAAACAAAATGATCCCCACCTGAATCGTGCGCTTGCGACCGAAACGGCTACCGAGAAATCCGCTCGGCACCGAAAATAGAATAATGCTCAACGCGAAAAACGCCAGCAGGGTCGCCGCTTGTCCGCTATCTACTTTCAGCACGTTGACCGCAAATGAGGTGAAGAAGACTTCGAGCGCATTGAAGCTGAGAAACCAGAAAAAAATCGCCGCGAGCAATCGCAGCGCCGAGCGGTCGCGGTCGAAAATCACCGTGCGCAGGCTGTCCAGCAGCTTCGGCTCTTCCGTTCCCGGCTCGACTTGCTCAGGATCAGGCTCGCGGACAAATATGAGAACGATGAGACAGCCCAAGAGCATCAAGCCGCCGCCGAAATAAAAAGGCGCCGCCACAGAAGTTTTGAACAGCAATCCGCCCACCACAGCCGCGAGAATGCCGCCGATGCCGCCCATGAGATTGATGACGCCGTTGGCCTGCGAACGTTGCGGCGAAGGTGTGATGTCCGGCATGAGCGCGATCACCGGCGTGCGGAAGAGATCCATGCTGAGCAGCATGACGATGATCGCCAGCATAAAAAGGCCGAGCGGATTTCCCAACGCGTTGGGGATGGCGATGAAGCTGACAAGCGCGAGTGGCGCGCCGGCGGCGATAAAAGGCTTACGTCTGCCCCAGCGCGTGCGTAAACGATCCGACCATGCGCCGACGTAAGGCAAGATAAACAGCGCGGCGAGATTGTCCAACGTCATAATGAATCCGGTGAGCGTCG
>JBOHQZ010001185.1:0-2181 GCA_050732275.1 bacterium | reverse complement strand
AGGCTTTCGCTAAAAGTGGCCGGAATTTCTTCGACAGCGATTTCCGAAGCTTTCTGGCGTGAAGGCTTGGCTTCGACGAGCAAGTAAACCGGCTTGCGGCTGAGATTGAGCGCGACTTGTGTGGCCGTTCCCCGCGATAACATTTGACCGCCGGCGTTGAGCACACTCACCTGCGCGGCGTCAACGGTCCGACCGAAGATGAGTTGTAGCTCGCGGGCGGAAAGCTTAACCGTCGAATTGGCAGTTGTAGCGCTTCCCTCCTGCCAAAGCATGGCCAACGGCCGGCGCTCGCTGGCAAAACACAACACATTTTTGAGGCCGAGATTGACTTTCCTCGAAAAAATGACGCCGTCGAAAAATTCAATCTCGGCCGGCGTCACCGGCGGAGGTGGCAGTTGGGTTTTACCGCTTTTCTTTTCCTTCCGGCTTTTGCGCTCACCCTTGCGCGCCTGCTTCGCAGCCTCTTTATCGTTTATCTCAGCTTTTGCCGCTTCGTCGTCATCTTCTTCAGGCTCTTGCGCGCAGGCGGCCGCGCTCAAGATTCCGAGCAATAAAACAAAAAGCAACTGCAACCACTTGCTGGCGACTCGAGCCGCAAAGTTTTCCATACAATAATTCATGGCAAATTGACCTTGAACTTATCTTGACTTCGGATTTATCCCCGCGCTTCTTTATCGAGCAAGATGCTGACGATGCGCTCGGCGGCGTGCCCATCCCACAATTCCGGCAGCTTCCCTTTTTTTCCATGTCCGGCGAGGATGCCGTTGCTCTCTTCAACAATGCGATCCGGCGAATTGCCGATCACGATGTTGGTGCCGACTTCCACCGTGATGGGCCGCTCGGTGTTTTCGCGCATCGTGATGCAGGGCACGCCGAGCACGGTCGTTTCTTCTTGAATGCCGCCGCTATCCGTTAGCACCAATTTCGCGTGGGCCATCAATTTAAGAAAATCGAGATAGCCGAGCGGATCGGTGAGCTTGAGATTGCCCGCTTGTTGCACTTTCTCTTCGAGGCCGAAAACCTGCAGCATTTTGCGCGTGCGCGGATGCACCGGAAAGATCAACGGCAAATCTTTTTGCACTGTAATGAGCGCGTCGAGAATTTTAGCGAGATTCTCTTGCGCATCCACATTGCTCGGCCGGTGCAGCGTGACCAAGCCGTAGCGCTGTGACGTCACCCTAAGCTCTTGCATGATGTTTGACTTCTCCGCGCTCTCGCGATGCTTCAACAAGCTGTCGATCATCACGTTGCCGGTGAAAAAGATTTTCTCCTGATCGATACCCTCGCGTTGCAAATTGCGCTGGGCGCTGCGCTCGGTGGTGAAGAGATAATCCGAAATCTGGTCCGTGAGCACGCGGTTGACCTCCTCCGGCATGGTGCGGTCATAGGAGCGCAAGCCGGCTTCAACGTGTGCCAGCCGGATGCCCATTTTGACCGCGACCAGCCCGCAGGCGATCGTCGAATTGACATCGCCCACAACGACGACGACGTCCGGCTTGTGCTCTTGCAGCACGCGCTCAAATTCGATCATGATCTTGCCGGTTTGCGCGCCGTGGCCGGCGGAGCCGATCCCGAGAAAAATATCCGGCTTCGGTAAGCCGAGATCGTCGAAAAACAATTTGGACATCACCTCATCGTAATGCTGGCCGGTGTGTACCAAAATCGGCTCGATCGTTTCGTGCTTTTTCATCTCATCGACCAGCGGCGCGATCTTCATAAAATTCGGCCGCGCGCCGACGACGTTGGCGATTTTTATTTTCATGCTGGACCTTTCGTAAATTCAAAATCTTTTTTTACAGATGACGCAGATTTAACGAATTTTCGCGAATTTTCATTTACCGTTTACTTCAAATGAGATCTTCCCACATGGGTAACAATTCAGCCAACTTTATACTCGTTTGACAAGATTGGCAGATAAAACCGTAATTGTCATGCTCAATTCTATTCGGAGTCATTCGTTGCTTGCAGCAAGGGCAAGCAACCCATAAGTCAAGTTCCCTTCTGAATGTATAGTCGGGTAATGGGAAAGGTTCCCCGCACGCGGAGCAATTCCGAGTGACAAAACCTCCTCGCATACTCTGCACTAATAATGTTGGAGCATTATGACATGGAGAATTAAATTGCCCGGAAATTCGTAACGGAAAGATTTTCCAAATTTCTCTGATCCTATTATCAATTGGG
>JBOHQZ010001184.1:0-2183 GCA_050732275.1 bacterium | reverse complement strand
ACGGTGACTTGCACGGGCAACGCCGCGCCGCCGTTATCCACTTGCACACGCAAGACATTGTTGGCGGAAAGCGGATTGTCATGAATCCAACTGTGGCCGCTGCCATGAATATATAAGATGGGCTTGCCGAAGCTGTTGGCAGCCGAAACGAATTGATTGATGAAAAGCGCATCAGACGATTCGTCCATATTATGCGCAAAGATGACTGCCGCCCGCACTTGCGAGCCGTGGGCTTGAAATTGTTGCGACACCCAATCTGCATCATCTTGCAGGCGCTTCGCTTTGGCGCTGGTGCCTTCCGAGCCGCCCGGCATCGAAATGCCGATGAGCAGAACGCCCTTCTGCACCCAGGCAAAATTTTCCGGCCGGACGGATTGTTTCTGGAATCCCGGCACCGGGCAGAAATTCTGCTCAAAATTCATAAAGTATTGCACCCAAAAGTTCCAAGACTGGGGCGGATTGGAACAATCGATCCACTCGTTATCGCCCGGGGTGATAAACGTGGGCACTTGCGATTGTAGCAGATAACTTCTTACTTTTTGATAAACGGACTCCGAGCAACTGCCGCTGCCGGCCTTGATGTCGCCAATGTGTACCAAAAATTCCGATGGGCTGTAGAGATTGTGTTCAGCGATTTGTTGCTGCATCTCTCCTTCCTCGCTGGAGCTGTACGGTATATCCCCCGTCACGGAAAAAATGAGCGGGGCGTTTTGGGCCGCCACGGTTTGGGCCAGTACCGTTAAACAGAAAAAAAAGATTATTATAGCCGAGGCGATTGCTGATGGTTTCAAAAATTTCATGGCGCTCTCCAGATTTTTGGGGTTTCGCATTCCTATGTAACCAGTAAAACATAACCCGTAAAACGTAATATATAAAAACATGTAACATATAATAATTAAGCTTTACGTTTTACGCATTACGCCTCACGCCTTATTTTAACACCGCCATTTTTTTCGTCTCGCGAAACGCTATTTTTCCACCTTCGCCGGTCACGACGAGCTGATACCAATACACGCCGTTGGCGACGGTCCGGCCAAACTGGTCCTGGCCGTTCCAGGATATTTCGTGCCGGCCGGCGGCCATCGAGTCATCGACGAGAGCGCGCACCAATTGGCCGGTGAGAGAGTAAATATTCAGCTTCACCTGTCCGGCTTGCGGCAACGCAAAAGCGAATTTCGTTTCGGGGTTGAACGGGTTCGGATAGTTTTGCGCCAGCGCATAATCATTTACCGGCGCGGTTTGCGGCTGTTCAACGTCGGTGACGGCGCTTTGCGCGTATTTGATGGTCAGATAATCCTGGTCGGCGCCCGGTGTTTTCTCACTATAGCCGGTGACATAAACATGGCCTTCTTGATCGACGGCGATAGCACTGGGAGTATCATCGCCCGGCCCTTCGTAGCGGATGACCCAGCTTTCCGCGCCTTGTGGATCATATTTAATCGTGGCGTAATCATAACCGCCGAGTTGGCCGCGGGAACTCAGGCCGGTTACATAGACGTTGCCGGCCGCATCCAGCGCCAGGGCGTTCGCCATATCATAATCATTGATGCCCGAATTATTATAGCGGCGCGTCCAAACCGAACCGAAGCCGGCGTTGTATTTAATCGTCAGGTAATCGAAGCTATTTTCAACATGCTGGCAGCCGCCGGTGACGAAGATGTTTCCCGCCGCATCAATGGCCAGGGCCGTGGGCATGTCGTTATCACCGCCATTATGCGCGACGGTTTTCAATTCCGCGCCATCGGCTGCATTATACTTAATGGTCAGAAAATCCCAATCGCCGGAGGCGTTTTTGCTTCTACCGGTTACATAAACATGGCCCGCCTGATCAAGCGCGAGCGCAACTGCCTGATCTTCGGCGCTGCCATGATAAAAGCTTTTCCAGAGGACCTGGCCGCTGTTGCCGTCGTATTTGATGGTCATGTAATCATCGAGAACCTCATCATGATCATAGCCGATGCCGGTGACGTAGACATTGCCGGCGGCATCGATCGCCATGGCAAAAACCTTGTCGGGATTGGCGCTGTTCTCATTCGCATCCGATCGCGCCGTCCATTTGAGGTTGCCATCGCGGTCGTACTTAACGATCTTGTAACTCCAGTCTCGCGCGACGCTGAAACTGTTGCCGGCGACGTAAACATTGCCTTGCGCATCGACGGCAATGGCGACCGCTTCATCTGGAT
>JBOHQZ010001183.1:0-2184 GCA_050732275.1 bacterium | reverse complement strand
GCAAGATTTATGAGTTCATGCAGCCGGTGCGCAATCTCTTTCTCTACTCGTGGTCAACGGACAATAAGCAGAAAAGCGAATCATACACCTCGATGGCAACCCCGTATGCGAGCAATTGGCTGCTCACCGCGATCAAAGGGCCGGATTATGTTGATTACAATCGCGATGGCAAATGCAGCGACAGTGACTGGGGCTATTGGGTGAAGTTCGAGTATCATAAGGCCGATCGCCCGCAAGTGTGGCGCAGCCCCTATCGCGACACTGCTCCCGGTGCATTTTCAACCGACGTGGAAACGGCGACCATCGGCGCGAGAGAGATGGTGTACTTGGATCGCATCGAAACCGCCACGCATCTCGCACTCTTTCGCAAATCGCCGGCCAAAGATCGCTATACCGCCGTCGCCGAAAGAGAGCTGACGGTGTTGGGCTTTGGCGAATACGTGATTCCTCATTACAAATTCAAATTCGACGGCGATTGGACCAAGCTGTTGGACAATGCCTCGAACAATGAAATTTTGGTCGAGGCCAAAATCAGCTTCGGCGTGCCATTGCCCGGAACCGGCGGAGGACCTGCTATTCGTCGCACTTATACCAAACAGGATATCGTCTCGTGGGAATATGACGGCAAGCTCACCGTCATCATCGTGCCGGAGATTCCGCAAAATGAGCCGGTGCATCATTTCAGCGGCGTCTTTCTTCACGTCGATAAGCTCATGCAAAACTCTTATAACGTCGCGCAAAAATTGGATCGCATTGATTTGTACGCCAAGTCCGATGCCGGCGTCGAGCCGGATAAAAATGGCAATTGGATAGTTGACGAGAAAAAGGCCACGATCATCAAATCAGCTAAATTCACTTACGACTACTCGTTGTGTCCGCAAACGTCAAGCTCTCAAGCCACGACGGATGATGGCGCCTTCGGTGGCAAAACCACGCTGCGAGCGGTGCATTTTCTCGGCAAAGGCGGCCAGGTTGGGATACCGCCTTATCGATTTCTCTATGCGGATAGTGACGAGCCGGCGACCGGCCGCAATCCTCGCTACTATGCAAACAACTGGGATAAGTGGGGCAATTATCGCTATCCCATCGTTGATGGATACATCTATACCCCAGCCGGCCACAAGTACGAGCATCATGCGCTGCAAGAGAAAAATTATGCCGACTTGGCGGCGGCGTGGAGTCTGACGGACATCATCACACCGACCGGCGGCAGGATTCGGGTGGAATATGAAAGCGACGATTACTATCACGCCAATCATCACGTCGACGTCAACGAGATGGACGAGATCGTCGCCGCCAGCCCGCTGCCGCCGCAACCGATGACGCTGCACGCCGCCGGGCCGGTCGAGGCCGGAGCGAACGACAACACCTTGCGAATTCCCCTCGCCGTGGCGCAATTCGATCCGCCTCTGCGAGAAGACAAATTTCTCAGCATCTTTAAAGTCTATGACGCCAACGCGCGCGGCTATTGGCGTGAAGTGTGGGTTTACAACCGCAAGATCTCGAGCGTCACGACGTCGAGCCAATACGTGACCGTCACCTTTGAAGGCGAGCCGATCGACATCAGAGGGTATGCGTCGAATTACTTCAAATTTTACGTCAGGCCGTTTCAGCGCCGAGTTTACGGCGGCGACATTCGCGTGAAGAGCTTGATCAGTTTCGAGAACGGCAAATCCTACAAAACGAAATACGTTTACGCGGACGAAGACGGCTTTTCGACCGGCGTGACGCCGACGCTGCCGGCGCCCTACGGCGAATTTGCCAACGACAGCACCAAAGCTTACACCAAGCCCAATACCGATTGGTATAAGATCCATCACGAGGATTGGCGGAGCTATCGCACCCTGTTTACGGATCACGCCAAGAGCTACGGCCGGCCGGCTCCCGGCGTGGTGTATTCGCGCGTCGAAGTGATGAATGTTGATGAAAACGATCAGCCGCTCAATGGCAAGACGGTTTATGAGTTTTACACCGCGAAAGATGATCCGTATCTGCCCGAGGACGACGGCACGACGTTCGTGATGAACAACAAATCTTCATTGTACGGCACGCCCAAAGCGGCCACTTTTTACGAGCAAATCGGCAACGCCCCGACGTTCAGAAAAGTAAAACAGAATCAATTTCATTATGCCTTGAGCGAAGACCTGGTCGGGCCGGAAAAAATTGCTTCCAACAAGCCGATTA
>JBOHQZ010001182.1:0-2186 GCA_050732275.1 bacterium | reverse complement strand
CTACCGAGCCGCATTATCTTTCGGAATTTCACGATAGTTTGGTTTCTACCGAGTCGTTTATCTTTCGGAATTTCACGGCAGTTTATTTTTTGCACGAACTCCTTTTGCTCAAATTTTGCTAACACCTTATTCACTTGCCTGGCGCTTCCATTTTCCAGGTTTCCGATAGTAGCCATTTGTTTCCACTATTGGAAAGTTTTTAGCGAAAACTTTCCAATAGTGGGTATTTTTTTTCACCCAAAATGGCTACTATTAGGCATTTCTCGTACAGGCGTGAGCACTCTCGATGTTTCTAATACTGGACATTTTTTCTAGCGCAAACCAAAAAGCCCAAAAACCCGTGGGCATAGTCTCGACTGCCAGCCTGAAAACATTAAGCTGGTGAGACCAACACCTATGGGATTTGGGCTTGTAAACCTACACAGCTTATCAAATCTTGACGGCATTGTTTTCCCCTCCTCTGGGTTTAATTTGCCATGGGCAGCCGCCTGAAAATTGAATGAACAATATTAAGAAAAAGCAGCATCTTTGTCAAGCAATTTTTTTAAAGCGCGTTACTCGCGGGACTCGTTCGATTTCGTTATCTAACGCGTCGAATCTCGATAACCTTCATAGGGGCTTGCAACGAGCCGGCGCGGAGGAGGATGGCTAAATCTTTCGCTTCATTGCAAATCATTCAAACTTTTTATATCTTTTAATAGTCTTATAAATTGAAGCCCAGCATGGGATTGACTATGACGGATGGCGATCTGATTAATAAATTTCTGACCGGGCCGGATACTGCTGAAGGCACGAATGCTTTCAACACACTGGTGTGGCGTTGGGAGAAGACGATGTACAACTTCATCCTGCGCTATCTCGGTAAGCGGGAAGAGGCCCGGGATTTGACCCAACAGGTCTTTATCAAAGTTTATCGCAACTTGACGCGGCTGAAAGATCGCGAGCGGTTTTCGGCGTGGATCTATCAGATCGCGGCAAATCTATGCCGCGACGTGATCAAACAGAAGCGGCGAAATCGCGCTTATTCTTTGGAGAGCCTGCAAGAAAGCGGCGCGCTCGACGAGGCGGCGCATCCTGCGTTGACCTTGCTGCCGGAAGCGGCGTTGCACCCGGATCGCGTCGTCAGCCGCAACGAGCTGCGCGACATTCTCGAAAAGGCTTTGCAGGAAATTCCCGAGGAGCAGCGCGTGGTTGTGATTATGAAAGAGTACCAGGGATTGAAATTCACCGAAATTGCCGAGGCGCTGGGCGTCTCGGTGAACACCATCAAATCGCGCATGTATTACGGACTCTCTGCGCTCAAAAAAATCCTCGCGCAGTGGCAAATTGACGAGGAGGCGATGTTATATGACGTGTGATGATAGCAAAATTCTGTTGATGGATTTTCTGTACAACGAGATCGCGCCGGAGGCGGAAACGCTGATGCGGGCGCATTTGCAAAATTGTGCGGCCTGCCGCGGCGAGTACGAAGCATTGAGCCGCACCAGCTTGACGCTCAAGGCGTGGGAAAACGAAGACCCGCGGCTGCACTTGACGTTTGTGCGGGAAAGCTCAAGCTGGCTCGGCGCGTTGAAAGAGAAGCTCTTTCCGGCGGAAGCGCCGCGATGGGGCAAGCTGGCCTCGGTTGCCGCCGGCATCGCGCTCGGCGTGTTTTTCATCAGCGCGTTGTTGAACACGGAAATCTCTTTCAACAATGGCAATTTCACCTACCGCACCAGTCTGCTGCCGCGTACTGCAACCGCCGAGGCGGATTCGCAAATGGTAGCGCAAGTTCGGCAGCAGGTCGAGGCACAATACCAGCGCTTGCTGCTCGCCAGCCAGCAGCAACAGCGCGACGAGCTGAATCGCACGCTGGCGCAGTTTGCGGCGGAGATCAGCCGCCAGCGCCAAAGCGATTTGCAATTGGTCGACCAGGGCCTCGATGCGTTTCAGCAGCACACAAACTCCCGGCTGCAGCGCAACAATGAGATGCTCAATCAGCTTTTGCAGTCGGTCAAATTTCAGCCGCAGCGGTGAGTGAGGCAAGAGGCAAACAGCAAAAGGTAAAAAGAAAAAGGCTATGAAACGTTTGACTATTTTGTTCGTGACTATTGTTGTCGGAATGACGATGCCGGCGTTTGTCGAAGCGCAAGTCAGCGCGGCGTTCGACACGGCGCGGATGCAGCGCGATCTCGATATTATGAATC
>JBOHQZ010001181.1:0-2187 GCA_050732275.1 bacterium | reverse complement strand
CACAAGGGCATGATCGCCGCCATCGATCCGGATAGCGGTGCCTATTTTCTCGGCAAAGATACTATTGATGCCGTTGAAAAAGGAAGAAAGAAAGCACCGAACGCCGTGTTTTACTGTATTCGCATTGGCTATCCCGGGGTATATAAACTCCGAGGGGGATTCCAGGAGCTATGATTATTTTTAAAGGCCAGATTAAATATCAGGAGCCACTTGTGTCGGCGACTGTTGATGAAAGTAGGAGTCTAAAACTGTCATCTAATGGCAAGCATCGTTTCATTGTGGATACGGGTTTCGCTGGTGACATCGCCGTGCCGTATACAATGCTTCCAAAACTAAATCTCAAATTTCTCGGCTATGATAAGTTCGTGTTGGCAACCAACAAGCCCATTGTTTTGCCGGTTTTCGAGGGAGGGGTTAAAATAAAACGCAAGCGGGTGAAAGTGGAAATCATCCCCGGCGACGAACTGCTCGGTATGAAGTTTTTAGAAAAAGCCGGCTCCAAGCTCATCGTCGATTTCGATAAAGCCGAGGTCAAGCTGCTCGGATAGTGTTTAAATTACATGAAGCGCTATTTTCGCCATCAAAAAAAAACCGGATCACGCGACCTGCTTCGCCGCCCAACTCAACAACCGTCTAAACTCACGGCAGGCCGGAAAAATATTTCGAGGACTCAGGATATGAATTTTTCATCGGTTACGCTAAAATCCAAAACCACCTGGACCATTTTCGGCATCCTACTGGGGGCGATTTGCATTCCCGGCCTCATTTATATCGCCCTGCTCAGCCAGGATTTGCCTTCGCTCAACCAGCTCGAAGATTACCGGCCCAAGCTGGTCTCGAAAGTTTATTCCGCCGACGGCAACGTCATCAAAGAGTTTTTTGAGGAGCGGCGCTCCTACGTTCCGCTCGAGCGGATGCCGCAGCACTTGAAAGACGCCCTGCTGGCAACCGAAGACCGCA
The DNA here is from genome assembly GCA_050732275.1 of bacterium. Taxonomy (GTDB): domain Bacteria; phylum Zhuqueibacterota; class Zhuqueibacteria; order Zhuqueibacterales; family Zhuqueibacteraceae; genus Zhuqueibacter. The sequence continues at coordinate 1,227 of JBOHQZ010001181.1, read as the reverse complement.
ATTTTTATCATCATTGGGGCTTCAACGCCTTACGGTTCGCGCAGGCCGCGGCCATCGATGTTATGTACATGGAAAAACGCCAGGGCGCCAGCACGATCACCCAACAACTCGCGCGCGTCCTTTATTTCACCACCGAGAAAACGCTCACGCGAAAAATCCGCGAGCTGCTGACCGCCATTCAGATCGAGCGCACCTACACCAAAGATGAAATTTTGGAGATGTATCTGAACCAGGTTTATCTTGGGCACGGCACTCACGGCGTGCAAATGGCATCGCAAAAGTATTTCGGCAAAAATGTCGAGCAACTGCTGCCTCACGAATCGGCCATGCTGGTGGCGATAGTGCAGAGGCCGGAAACGCTATCGCCGCTCCGCAATCCTTCGGGCTGCCTGGCGCGCCGCAACTTGGTGCTGGCCAATATGTTTCGCACTGACAAACTCGAGAATGGCGACTACCAAACCTACAAAACCATGCCTTTGGGCGTGCTCGAACGTCCGGCCAACGAGCACTATGGCATCGCGCCTTATTTCACCGAATACATTCGGCAACTGATGTGGCAAAAATATGGCGAGGAACTGTTGACCCGCGGCCTCAAAATTTACACGACGCTGGACACACGCGCGCAAGCGCTGGCAGAAAAATACGTGGCCCTGCAACTGCAGGAAATGCAGCGGCGCGTCAATAAACGCCTGTTGGCCGACAAGGAGCACCTGAAAATTTTCGACCAGGCCATGCTCGACACGCTCGGCATGACGATGAAAGAAGTGTTAGCCGATTCGACGCTCTTGAACGGAATGCTCAGCAAACGGCGTCCGGTGCAGGCCGCTCTGGTGACGGTAGAAACACACACCGGGCGTATTCTCGCCATGGTCGGCGGCCGCGACTTTGATGAGAATAAATTCAACCGTGTGGTGCAGGCGCAACGCCAGCCCGGCTCGGCATTCAAACCCTTCGTCTACACCGCGGTCATCGACAACGGGTATTCGCCGACTTATGAGGTGATCAATCAGCCGGTGGTGGTGAAGCTGGTCGATGGAACGGAATGGCGGCCGCACAATTATGACAATTCGATCAGTGGCTACGTTACGCTACGTGAGGCTTTGGCGCGCTCGCTGAATTTGCCGACCGTTCGGCTCGTGCAACAAGTGACCCGCCCGGCGGTGGTGGTGGACTATTGCCATCGCATGGGGCTGACGACCAACATTCCGCCGTATGAATCTATCGCGC
>JBOHQZ010001180.1:0-2189 GCA_050732275.1 bacterium | reverse complement strand
AACACTTGAGCAACTATTCAGCGAAGCGTTGCCTCAAACCGGCAAATGAATAAAGCAGAATTAACCCCAACGGACAGAAACAACGCAACGGATGAAAAGCTTTTATCAGTTGCGTTGTTTCTATCCGTTGGGAAAACTTGCTCTGTTTGTAATGAATTGCGTATCAAAATCTCAACCATCATTTTTCATATGTCATTCTGGAGGAGTTTTTGGGGGACACTAACGTAATGTTTGAAATGAAAAAAGATTCCTACGGAATGACAGATTATTTTTACACCAGAAGAGTCGTACGCCTGAGGGCGTTACTACGAACGCGTATAACACCGAGGCTTGTTGATGAGCAGTAAGGAACAATCCAAAACCTCCAAATCGAAGAAAGAGCGCCAGCGCGTCAGCTTGCGCACGCTCGTTCGGTTGTATAAAGTTTTCGGACGCCATTACAAAAAGCACTGGAAGCTTTTTGCCAAAGTGTATTCCGGCTTGCTGCTCACCATTCTCATGGCGCTGCTCATTCCGTGGCCGCTGAAGCTCATTTTAGATTACGTCATTCTGAAAAATCCGCTGCCGGAACAGTCGGCTATTTTCACGCCATGGCTCGGCACGAATTCGATCGTCCTGCTCGCGGCACTGGCGCTAGTGTTTTTGCTGCTGCGGATTTTCGAGAGCCTCGCCAACTCGGTACACAAAGTCGGGTTGCTCAGCGCCGGCGAAATGATCGCCACCGATATTCGCGAGCGCGTCTTCATTCATTTGCAAAGGCTGTCGTTGTCTTTCCAGGAGTCGGCGCGTTCGGGCGACTTGATTTACCGGCTGACCTCGGACATCGACGACGCAAAAATGATCCTCGTGCAGTTGCCGGATAATTTCGTTTATCGTCTCGTCATGATTATCAGCCACATCGGCTTGATGCTGGTGCTGGAATGGCGGCTCGCTCTGCTCGCGTTTAGCATCATCCCGATTTTATATTTTATCAATCGCCGCATGGGCAGCGACGTGAAAGAAGCCACGGCGAAAAAGCGCAACAAGGAAACCGAAGTCAGCTCGATCATCGCGGAAAACGTCACAGCGATGGCGCTGGTGCAAGCGTATGGCCGCGAAGATTTGCAGCAGGCCCGTTTTGCCTCCGAGAATCGTGAAAGCCTGCACTCGGAAATCGAAGCGCGGCGGCTCGCCAAGCTGTTCAAACGCATCAGCGATAATCTGGCCGCGATCGGCACGTGCGCGGTCGTCGGTTACGGCGGCCTGCTGGCGCTGGACGGCTTGCTCTTGCCGGGCACCCTCGTTCTGTTTGTCGCGTATTTGCGGAATCTTTATCGCCCGATCGACAAGTTCGCCGAGATGATGCTCGACGTCGCGAAAGCGCAGGTCGCCGGCGAGCGGCTTTTGGATTTGATCGAATGCGACATGGTGATGCAGGATGCGCCGAACGCCACACCGGCGCCGCCGTTCAAAGGCCACGTCGAATTTCGGCAGGTGAGTTTTGGCTATTATCCGGACGCCGAAGTTATAAAAAATCTCAGTTTCACAGCCGCGCCGGGTGAAACCGTTGCTCTCGTCGGCCATAGCGGTGCCGGCAAATCGACTCTCATTAGCATACTCCTGCGTTTCTACGATCCGCAAAAAGGGCAAATCTTGATCGATGGCCGCGATCTGCGTGAAACGACGTTCAAATCACTGCGCGATCAAGTGACCATCTTAATGCAAGACGCCAAGCTGTTCAAGAAAACCGTCCGCGAAAACATCGGCTTCGGCAAAGTCGATGCAACCGAGGATGAAATCATCCGCGCCGCCAAGCTGGCGCACGCGCACGATTTTATCATACAGATGCCGAAAGGGTATGACACCGTGATCGAAGAGGGCGGCGAGAATCTTTCCGGAGGCCAGAAGCAGCGCCTCAACATCGCCCGCGCCATCATCCGCAATACCCCGATTTTGATTTTGGATGAGCCGGCCACCGCGTTAGACGCCAAAGCTGAGGCTAAAATCCACGAAGCTCTGGATCAGCTAACTTATCGGAAAACGGCTTTCATCATCGCGCACAGATTTTCAACGATTGCCAACGTGGACAAAATTTTGGTGCTGGAAGAGGGCAAGCTCGCCGCGTGTGGCACGCACGAAGAATTGCTGCGCACCAACCGGGAATATCGCGAGCTTTACGAGCTGCAGCAACGGCCGCCGCTCGAATTGGC
>JBOHQZ010001179.1:0-2197 GCA_050732275.1 bacterium | reverse complement strand
CTTTTCTCTGGTCCGGAATTTCCGGCGGAGCGGCCACTCACCGCCAATGGCCAAGGACTGCCGGAAGTTTTTCAATTTACACTTTACGATGATGAGCGTGAAGTGGAAGAAGAGAAGCTCATTATCGGCGTGGGAGTTGTCGATAAGCGCGATGCGGCTCAGCCGTATAATCTTTTCACAAATGCGCAGACCAAGGAATTTTGTGATTGGCGGATTGATCAAAACGAAAAGCTCATCCGCATGGAAACCGCGCAAACTTACAAAAAATGGTCGTTTCAATTAATCAAAGAAGTCTGGCTGGTCGACAGAACGATCACGAGCTACACGCGCCTGCGGAATACCGGCGCAGCGACGCTTCCGTTTCGTTGGTTCGCGCATCCATTCTTTCCCCTCAATCCCGGCTGGGAATGTTGCCAATTTTTGATGCCGGCAAAACTACCAGATAATCCGGCGTATTTTATTACTCCATCAGGATTGCTCGAAATGAATCGCAACTACAATTGGCGGGAAGGATACTTTCAACTTTTGGAGAATTGCCAAGGCAAGGAATTTATGGCGATCCAGCTTCATCCGCTGCTCGAGCAGATTCACGTGACGGGGGATTTTCCGCTTTTGAAAGTTGCAATATGGGCGAATGACCGGACGTTTTCGTTTGAACCGTTTTATGAAGATACCGTGCAGGTGGATCATGAAAAGGTGTGGGCGTTGTCTTATCATTTATAGCCCCATCATGTCATTTCGTAGAAATCTTTTACAATTCAAGACAAGTTGCTAAATTCCAAAAGAATTTTGCCCACCGGATAGATTAAGACCAACGGATAAAAATCCCGCCGCGGCGGGACTGGTCTTAATCCATCCGTTGGAGATTTTTTGCTTTTTCACCAGGACTTGGCTTCAACGACACCGACAATGCAATTATGAAAAACCAAACTTGGCCGGAGATCGAAAAATTAATCAGCGAGCCTCTGGCAGCTTCCACCATCAAAACCGAACGCGGAGCGCCGCGTTTGTTTGTCAACGGCAAAGAAGTTTATCCGCTGCTCGCCTGGAGCTGGGAGCTCGTGGAAAGCGCGCCGATTTTCAAACAGGCCGGAATCAATCTGTTGCATCCCATTTTAGGGTTGAATGCCGCGTGGCCAGAATCTGGAAGGTATGATTGGTCCGAATTTGATGATCTCTTCGCGCGTTTGCTCGCGAAAAATCCGCAGGCGTTTTTTCTTCCTCGAGTTTTGCTGGATGTGCCGGATTGGTGGAAAGAGAAAAATCCCGGCGAGCTGATTCAATGCGCGCTTCCGATGAGTCCCGCGGAGGACACCCACTACCGCCCGGTTCGCCGTAGTCCCGAAGGCGGCATGTTGTGGGGGATTCAATGGCGCGAACCCTCGTTGGCTTCGGAGGTGTGGAAGGCCGATATGGAAAATTTATTCCGCGGCTTTCTGCAGCACCTCGAAAACTCGGCGCTGCGCAGCCGGATAATCGGCTACCAAATCGGCGGCGGGATTTATGGCGAGTGGCATTATTTCGCGTCGGAGTTTTTGCCCGACATGAGTGCGGCGATGCAACAGAAGCTCGGTTATGTTCCGGATGCGAAAACGCGGATGAAAACTACATTCGGATTGTTTAGAGATCCGCAGCATGAGAAACCAGTCATCGAATATTTCCGGCGCTTCCACGAAGAAATCGGCGCTGAGACGTTGCTGCATTTCGCGCGAATGGCCAAGAAAGAAACAAATGGCCGCGTCATCTGCGGAGCATTTAATGCTTATTTGCTGGAGAATGTCTGGATTCAAGAAGGCGGGCATTTGGCGCCGGAGAAAATTCTCACTTCCCCGTACATCGATTTCATCGCCAGTCCGTACGCGTACCAAACCACCAATCTCGAAGAGCGCCAATGGTGGGAGCACGATGTTGTCGACGAAGCCGGAAATTATTTGGGGCGCGCGCGAGGCATTGCCGGTGACGGCGGCTATCGCGTTTTGCTCGAATCTTTGAGGCGGCATGGCAAGCTCTATTTTGTGGAGATCGATCCGAGCACGCATCTGGAGCCGCCGCCGATCAACCCCGACGGCAGCGGCGGCACGGAGGTGGAGAAAGAATTGTGCATGATCGGCGGCGCCGGTTCGACGACGCGGGAAGGCACGCAAAAAATTTTACAGCGCGATCTCGGACAAATGTTCGTGCGCGGCAACGGCGGCTG